>JALUWH010000091.1 GCA_027019685.1 Ghiorsea sp.
CATCGCACCGCTATTTAACAAATTTGAACCCATGAAAGATGAGTCTTTGCGCACAGCCATTGAAGGTTTACTCACGCGCTGCGGTTTTGAGAGCAATGGTTTATTTCAAATGGATGGCAGCAAACGCTCCAGTCATGGCAATGCCTATTTTACAGGCTTTGGCAAAACCAAGCGCATTGTATTTTATGATACATTGTTGGAACAACTTTCAACCAATGAAACACTTGCTGTACTTGCCCATGAATTGGGACATTTTAAGCGTAACCACATCAAAAAACGTATGCTTGTCACCTTTACCATCTTCTTGGCTGGCTTTGCCATCATGGGTTGGTTAGCAGAACAGGCTTGGTTTTACGAAGGTTTGGGTGTGTCTCACCCATCCAATCACATGCTTTTAATTTTGTTTATGCTGGTGATGCCTGTGTTTACCTTTTTTATCTCACCCATCATGAGCATGTATTCACGCAAACATGAATTTGAAGCTGATGATTATGCAAAGGAACATGCAGACGCTAAAGACTTGATTTCAGCCTTGGTCAAAATGTATGAAGATAATGCAGCTACACTAACACCTGATGATTTATATTCAGCATGGCATGACTCTCACCCGCCAGCACCCATTCGCATTGCGCATTTGGAATCTAAAAACACCGAAGGAAAAACAGCATGAACAAAAACATCGAACTATTATCACCTGCAGGTACGATTAAAAACATGCGCTATGCCTTTGCTTATGGTGCAGATGCTGTGTATGCAGGGCAACCACGTTACTCACTGCGTGTTCGCAACAATGATTTCCAACTAGAAAATCTAAAAATAGGTATTGATGAAGCACATGCTTTGGGTAAGAAGTTCTTTGTTGCCAGCAACTTATTGCCACATAACAATAAACTTAAACGCTACCTAGAACACATGGAACCCATCATTGATATGAAACCCGATGCCTTGATTATGGCTGACCCTGGGCTTATTAGCATGGTACGCGAAAAATGGCCTGAAATGCCGATTCATTTATCCGTGCAAGCCAACACCATGAATCATGCGGCGGTAAATTTTTGGAAATCTGTGGGTGTGAGCCGTGTGATTTTATCACGCGAATTGGGTTTGGATGAAATTGAAGAAATCCGTCAAGAATGCCCTGATATGGAGCTGGAAGTGTTTGTGCATGGTGCATTATGCATGGCGTATTCTGGGCGCTGCTTATTGTCGGGTTACTTTAATCACCGCGATGCCAACCAAGGTTCATGCACCAACGCTTGCCGTTGGAAATATGGCATGAAAGAAGGTAAAGAAGATGTCAGTGGTGATGTGATTAACATGAAAGACCTCAATGACTTTATGAACCCGCAACCTTTTACACCAACAGCTTCAAGTTGCGGTGATTTGCCGCGCCACCCGCTTGCTGATGAAGTGTATCTATTGGAAGAAGAAGGACGACCAGGCGAAGAAATCCCCATCTTTGAAGATGAACATGGCACCTATATTATGAACTCCAAAGACCTAAGAGCAGTCGAACATGTGGAGCGCCTAGTAAAGATTGGCGTGGATTCACTAAAAATCGAAGGGCGCACCAAATCGCATTATTATGTAGCGCGCACAGCCCAACTCTATCGCCAAGCCATTGATGATGCGGTTGCAGGGCGTGAGTTTGATTGGACATTGATGCGTAAACTGGATTCCTTGGCTAACCGTGGTTATACCGATGGCTTCTTGCAGCGTCGTCACACTGCCGCCCACCAGAACTATGAAAAAGGTTCATCCACTTGGGATTATCAACGCTTTGTTGGTGAAATCATCGATTATGACAAAGAAACAGGGTTGGCTGAAATTGATGTGAAAAATAAATTTGGCATAGGCGATTCTGTAGAAATGATTTGTGCCAACGGCAATCAAACCTTCACGATTGAGTCTATGGTAAAAGCCAAAGATGGCTCCACCATGGATTTAGCACCAGGAAGCGGGCATATCGTGCGTATCCCTGTACCAACAGAGCCATCCAAAGTCGCCTTGATTGCAAAAAACATTAGCCCTGAGAGCTTATAAAACAACATGTTTAACTGAAACCTTGAACGCGAATCAATTGGACATATCAACGAAAATGAAGTTTTAGAATTTACTATTTTGAAGGCTTTATTGTGCTCGAACCAATAAAGTCCCCCTCCCCCACCAATTATCCCCAATTGGTGGTAAAACTTACCTTTTATTTCCCTCACAGCATATTAGACTTAAGTCGTATATGTATTTTCTAGTTGCATTGCCATCCAAATAAGCATGGAATTGGCAGATGCACATTCTCATTATAGATGATCAAGATTGCTATCGAGAGTTCCTAACTGGTCTTCTACAAAGCTCAGACCTCAATGTTAGTATTACAGAAGCAGCAACCATCAAAGTTGCTCGTGCTAAAATAAAAGCACCCCAACAGCCATACGATTTTGTACTTTTAGACCATATATTACCCGATGGCGAAGGTTTAGATTTACTCAAAGAAGCACGAAACCACTACCCTGAGCTACCCATTGCCATGCTTTCAGCCACAGAGGACCCTCAGCTTGCTTGGCAATGTTTAGAGCTTGGCGCTTCGGGATTTGTTCCCAAAAGTACCATATTAGCGGTGTTACTCTCTGCCATACAACTTATGCTTGCTGGAGGTCGATATATCCCACCCCATATACTACCGCACATGCCTATGCCCAAATACACCGCCAACACCTCAGCAAACAATAAACATGAACAATTAACACCGCGCCAATTAGAGGTTTTAGAATTGTTATATTCAGGGCTATCAAACAAAACCATTGCTCACCGCCTAAAAATATCAGAAGCCACTGTCAAAGCACATATCACTGCTATTTTTAAGTTGATGGGTGTTTCTTCTCGCACCAAACTCATCGCACAACATAACACCACCAACCAGCAGTAAAATAACTAATCCCCAGCTTCTGGTGTAGCTATTGTCCACAAGGCATCCGCCTCTAATTGCTTTTTGAGCCATCGTTGAACTTGTTCTGGCTGCACAGCATTCACCTTGTCCACCCACTCCAATGGTGAGTACAACTTACTTTCATCTAACAAGGCACCAAGCTGCAACATTGCTCCTTCAACAGAGTCCATACCCATACGAAATTGTACTGTAAGCTGACGTTGTGAGCGTTGCACCATACCAGAAGGTATTTTTTGGCAAACATCCGCGATGGTTTGCTGCAATACACCCACACAAGCTTCAAGCTGCTCTGGCATAGTGCTACAGCTGATACTTAATAAACCTGTATCTGTGTAGGTAGAAAGGTGTGAGCCAATACTATATGCCAAGCCTCGTTTTTCTCGTATTTCACGAAACAAAATAGAGCTCATACTTCCGCCAAGTAATTGATTACCAATCCATGCAATAGGTCTTTCAGGTGAAGTAACATTCGCGGATGCCCAAGATGCAACCACTTGTGCTTGCTCCATTTGCCTAAGCATTTCATGTTTACCACTACACACCGTTGGGGCTTGCCTATTTTTTTGCTGCTTAGACACTGTGTTTCCCCATGCGCTTTGCTCAACTTCTGCCATCAAATCTTGATGTGAAATACGCCCAGACGCTGCAATCAGTACATGACCACCCCGATAGTTCGCATTCAGATATTCGCGTAAATCTTGTGTTGAAAAAGATGATAGCGTATCTCGACTGCCCAGCACAGGTTTACCCATGGTATGCTTAGCAAACACTTGACCTAAATGCTGGTCATACACCCACTCATCGGGGTTATCATCCACCATACTCATTTCTGAAAAAATCACTTCTCGCTCACGCAACCATTCATCTTCAGGTAACGCTGGGTGCAACAACATATCCGATAACAATGCCAATGCCTTTTGCCAATCTTCATACAGCACATGAATATGAAAGCAGGTACGCTCTCGGGATGTAAACGCATTAGCATTGCCACCTAAATCATCCAAACTTTCAGCAAGCTGGTGCACATCCAGTTTATCCGTACCTTTAAACACCATGTGCTCTAAAGCATGCGCAATACCTGCTTGATGCTCAGCTTCATCACGACTACCTACATCCATAAAAATACCAATGGCAACACTTTGTGCCTTAGGCTGTTCACGTGTGGCAACTTGCACACCATTTTGTAATGTACTTTGCTCAATAAAGTTGTTGTTTTCTTGGCTCATGGTTCACCTTAGTTAATGTTTGAGCCGCAAACACTGATAGACTGGGTTCAATCCAGCAAGCTTGACCCCATTCCATGACTTGGGCAGGCTAAACATTTCGCATGAAGGGGGAATACATGAACGACTTACCAACAGAGCCAAATCCAAACCCAGAAGCTAAGCAAATTGATTTGGATAGCCTCAAAACCATTACAACCGTAGTTTATATTCTACAAGCACTATCTATATTTACAGGCATTACTTTTATCGCTGCAGTGGTCGTGAACTATATCAAAAAAGAAGATGTGCAAGGCACTTGGCTAGAGTCACACTTTTTATGGCAGATCCGAACCTTTTGGTACGGTCTTTTATGGGGTGTTATAGGTTTTATTCTTGCTATTGCCATTGTTGGCTACTTTATCCTTCTCGCCAACACAGTTTGGCTTTTATACCGTATTATCAAAGGTTGGTTGCGCCTATCTGAAGGCAAAGAAATGTATCCGACACAAGTATGAAATGTGTATATGAAGCCAGCCAGCCTGCAGAAGCCCATATTATCAAACATCTGCTCGAACGAGCTGGTTTATTTGCAACAATTTATGGCGAATATTTACAAGGTGGTGTTGGCGAAATTCCCACATCAGGCTTGCTTCAAGTCATGGTCAATGAAGCGGACTACAAAGAAGCCAAAGCTATTATTCAAACTTGGGATGAAGCAGAGTGGGATGAAAATGCTTGGCAGAATGAAGCCTAGGAGTCGACAGACTCCTAGGGAGGTGCTGATTAACTCAATGCATGGTGTCTATGCGCCCAAAATTACCAACGCCGGCGTTGGCAAACTTAACAATAGCGGTGCTATTACTTGCGCTTGCCACCTTGGGGTTGAAAGTTTTGAATCGCAACCACTCATCCAGAGTTAACCAGCACCTCCCTAGTGGACTTTAAACTTCACCTGATCAACCAAAATATCACCATTTACGCTCACGGAGATCCTGCTATCCCCTGATGATAAAGCGGGCGCTGCATCATTTAGTACGCCTTTTGTCATCATCGCCATTTCACTACGATACATGGGCTGCGGCGAATATGATGAACCAGTGTTAAGATGGCGAATGGAAAAGGAGCTTGCATCCAACGCTTTACTCACTGTCTCAGCCTTAATCCGAAACTGCTGAATAGCTTGAATCCGCAAATTTTCTTGCGTGCTACGGCGCAATGTATCGCTAATTCTAAAGCTTAAATTTTGAAGCTTTGCCCCAGCATGTTCAATAATATCTAACCAACGTGGCACATCATCTAAGTTTTTACTGGTAATGGTTGCGCTCTGCACCACTACCCAACTATCACGCACACGATTGTATTGGTTTGGCTTCCAAATGGGGGTCACACGACGACTGGATGTTTTCAGTTTTACACCTTTTTCTTTGGCCAAGCTTTTTTTGATGCTTGCACTCATTTGGTTGACCCGCTTGCGAAGAGCATTTAGTTTTTTTCCTCGCTCTTCAACGCGAAAATTAACCACAACTTCATCATTAGGCACTTCTAATGTTGCTTCTGCAGAAAGAGACACAATCGCACCTTTAGGCTCTGCTGCAAAGCTTTGTGAACCAAACATGCTAAGTAGTACAAACAAGCTAAGGGTGAGGGTAATCTTCAATATATGCATAGGCTATGTATAGAGGAAAACTTGATATAAGGCAATAAAAAAGGCTCTTGTTTCCAAGAGCCTTTCTTCATAAAATAAAGCCTATTATTCAGACTTATCCAAATGAATATCCATTTGTGGGTATGGAATAGAGATCTTATTTTCATCAAAAGTAAGTTTTACTTTCTCTGTCACATCATAAAGAACTTTCCAATAATCACTGCTTTTTACCCACGGGCGTACATTAAAATTCACGCTTGAATCAGCCAATTCTGCAACAGCCACCAGTGGTGCAGGGTCTTGCAAAATGCGCTCATCCGCAGCCAATATTTCATTAAGCAATTCTTTCGCTTTTTTAATGTCATCGTCATAACCAATACCAAACACCATATCAATGCGCCGAGTATCACGCGCTGAGTTGTTGGTAATCGTTCCACCATAAATATCCCCATTGGGCACAATGATTTCACGATTATCACCTGTTTTCATAATGGTGGTGAAAATGGTCATCTTCTCAACAACACCTGCATTGCCACCTGCTTCGATAAAGTCGCCAAGTTTGAATGGTTTGAATAAAATCAGCATCACACCTGCTGCAAAGTTTTGTAATGTGCTTTGCAAAGATAAGCCAACTGCCAAACCTGCTGCACCAATCAAGGCGATAAATGATGTGGTATCCACACCCAGTTGATTCAATGCTGCAATCACAATAAACAACATCAATACTGCTTTACTGATTGAGCATACGAAGTTGGTTAACATTTCGTCTGTATTTGCTTTTTCTAACAACTTGCGCACGATATTGACAATAATGCCTGCAACCATGCGACCAATGATAAAAATAGCGATAGCCATGCCAATATTAATCGCCCATGGAATCACATAGTCATTTATAATACCTTCCATATTTGATGTATCCATATTTCCACTCCCATACTAAAAAAATATACTGTATTTCAAGGCACGGCACTATATAGTATGCAAAGCAAAGTACTTGTAATATTTATTACGGCAACAGACTTACAACATTGGAGAAACTGATGAAATATATTGTTCATTCAAATAAAAACATCGAACAAGCAGCTGCAGATTTAGAAGCAGCCGTTGCTAATCATAGTTTTGGTGTATTACACATCCACGACCTTAAAGCGACCATGAACAAAAAAGGTGTACCTTTTGAACCTGAGTGTCGCATATTTGAAGTGTGTAATCCCAAAAAAGCTTTTGCAGTATTATCCGAAGACATGGCTATGAATATGGCATTACCATGCCGTATTTCTGTGTGGCAAGAAGATGGCAAGACAAAAATAGGCATGATTAACCCTAAACCTATGCTAGAAATGCTTTCCTCATCCAAAAAACTTAGCCAAGTCGCCGATGAGGTGCAGACCACACTCACTGCCATCATTGATGAGGCAGCAGCTTAAAGCTTACAGCAAAAAAGATGCGGCTATATCATCAGCAAGGCTTAGCCCTGCTGGTGTAAGCCTTAAGTTTCCGCCCGTTTTCACCCCTGTTTGTACCAATTTATCTTGATTCAACCATTGTTGCATCAACACAGGATAAACTTCTTGCAAAGGTCGTCCAAAACGCTGCGAGAACCAAGCTAAATCAATACCTTGGCTTTGCCTTAAACCCAACCATACCGCTTCACCCATAGCTTCTTGGTGTGATAATTCCTCTTGGCTATTCACCGCTTTACCCCCATCCAATACCGCATCCATATAAGATTGTGGCGCACGAATATTACTATAACGCATCACCCCACCGTCTTGTGTGTCCCACTTGCCCGCAGCCCCTGCTCCAATACCTATATAATCATCATACAACCAATAACCACAATTATGCCTACAATGTTTACCCTCTTTGGAAAAGTTGGATATTTCATAAGCTGCATAACCTGCTTTTGCCAACCTTTCTCGAGTTTGCCAAAAGAACTGCAATGCTAAATCTTCATCGGGTAAGGCAAGTTTTTGTTTTTTGTGGGTGACATGCAATGCAGTGTGTGGCTCAACCGTAAGTTGATAACAGGACAAATGTTCAGGATTGAGCGCTATACCTTTTTCAAGCGATACAAACCATTCATCTAAGCTTTGATGTGGAAGTGCATACATCAAATCAAGGTTGATGTTATCAAAACCAGCATCACGCGCCATATGGTATGCTTTTTCTGCTTCATCTGCTGAATGAATACGCTCAAGCCATTTTAATTCATCATCATCAAAGCTTTGCACACCAATCGACAACCTGTTGATTCCAGCCTCTCGATATGCTTTAAAACGCCCCGCTTCACTAGCACCAGGGTTAGCTTCCAAAGTGATTTCAATGTTGTCAGCCAAAGTAAATGATGAAGCTAAAGTATCCAGCACCTCCGCAAATAAACTTGCAGGCGCAAGCGAGGGTGTGCCACCACCAAAAAACACACTTTGAATTTCACGCTTTTGAAACTGAGGTTTCTCAGCATAATGTTTTAATTCTACCACCAGTGCTTGTGTATAGGCCTGCCATGGTGGTTCAGCAAAAACATGCGAATTGAAATCACAATAATGACACTTATGCAGACAAAACGGTGTGTGAACGTATAAGCGTAAGCCGCGTTGTTCTACAATAACACCACCTCATAACGATCTGGGTCAAGCTTTTCATCTTGCTTAAAGCTAATTTCTTTACCAAGAAATTCTTCTAATTGTGACACCATTTCACTTTCTTCACCCAACATCAAATCAATCAAACTGGGGTGGGCAATCACCATTAACTTCTCACTAGGATAAGCACGCGCCTCAGCCACAATCTCTCGAAACAACTGATAACAAATGGTCTGCATACTCTTCACAAACCCCGTGCTATAACAACGTGTACATTCCATCTGCAACATACGTCCTAAAGAATCTCGGGTACGTTTACGGGTAAGCTGCACCAAACCCAAAGAAGTAAAAGGTAGTACACAAGTTTTGGTCTTGTCTCGCTTAAGCGCTTCTTCTAAAACTTCCATGACTTTGTTTTGGTTTTCTTTATCCTGCATATCAATAAAATCAATCACAATAATACCGCCAAGATTACGCAACCTCAGCTGGTGCACAATTTCATGAACTGCTTCCAAATTTGTTTTAAACCCTGTTTCCTCAAGATTGCGCGAACCCACAAACGAACCTGAATTGACATCAATGGCAATCAATGCTTCGGCTTGATCAATCACAATCGAACCACCTGATTTCAAAGGCACTTGGCGTTTCAATGCTTTATTCACTTCCTCTTCAACACCATATACATCAAAGACGGGTCTATCACCTGGATAATAATACAAACGTTTGCTCACCTCAGGCATAAAGCGTTTGGCAAACTTTTTCATACTATTATAGGCTTCTTTGGAATCAATATGGATTTTTTCAACTTCATCATCCACAAAATCACGCATCACCTTCAGGTATAAGTTCAACTCAGTATGTACCATAGAACCTGGTGCTGATGTTTTTTTGCGTTTGGCAATATCTTCCCACAAACGAATAAGAAAATTTAAATCTTGCTGTAATTCTTCTAAACTATGCCCCTCCGCAACTGTCCGAATAATCAGCCCACCTTTTTCAGTTTTAATCTGTTCAGCAATGGCCAATAAACGCTCACGTTCCTCATCACCCTCCAATCGTCTAGCAATACCAACATGGTCTAACTCAGGTAAAAACACCAAATAACGACCCGCCAAACTGACCAAGCCTGTAATCCTAGGACCTTTGGAAGAAATCGGTTCGCGCGACACTTGAACAAGCATCTCTTGCCCTTCTTTTAAAAGCTGACTGATGGGTGCAATATTTTGTTTATACTGCTCATCATTCACTTCTTCCGCAGCATCTTTATTTTCATCAACATCTGCTTCACTTTCTAGGCTTACATTATCCTTGCGTGCGCCAGGTACATCTCCAGCATATAAAAAACCTGATTTATCTAGTCCAATATCCACAAAAGCAGCTTGAATACCTGGAATCACCCTTTGAACTTTTCCCCAGTACACATTACCTCTTAAACCTTTGCCACGCGTTCGCTCAATGTATAGTTCTTCTGCCATACCATTTTCAATGCGTGCAATACGTGTTTCAAAGGGCGCGACATTGATTAATATTTCCGTACTCATTTATGCCTCACTCTCAACTTCTTCACATCTTATTTTGTTTAATAGTGCAATTGTTTCTTGTACTGGCAAGCCTATCACATTATCCAAGCTTCCCTGTATGTTGGTGATGAACCCTGATGCGCCACCCTGAATAGCATAAGCCCCTGCTTTATCGAGAATATCATTATGCTGTACATACACATCAATTTCAGCTTCACTTATCGTACGAAAAGAAACCTCAGTCGTCACTGTTCTTAGCAAATAATCATCTGCCAAACGAACACAAACTGTGGTATGCACTTGATGTTTTTTGCCAGAGAGCTTTTGAATCATTTCTTTTGCCTGCTGTATATCCTCAGGCTGCCCCAATACTTCATCACCAATCGCCACCAAGGTATCCGCTGCAATCACAGGCACTTGCAGCTCACCATTGTGCAATACACAAGCCCTTGCCTTATCCATACAAAGCCTAGATGTCATGCTTTGCACATCTTCCCCTTGTTTGGGGCTTTCATCAATATAGCTAGGGCGCACATCAATTGAAAAACCCGCAGCTTGTAACAAAAACAAACGTCGTGGTGATTGTGATGCTAAAATTATTTTCATAAGCGCAATATTAAACAGATTATTACTGTTGTGATAGTGACATCAAAAAAATACCACATGAAACATATACAACAACATATTTTCTTATCCCAAATTTTCAAACCAAACATGGATACCTTTCTAGCTTTGTGCTTGCATCCCTAAAAAAAGTAGCTAGCAATCTACTTTCGATAATTCCTGAGGAGGAGACGCAATGAAAAAAGTATTAATGATTGCTGCAACATCTGCATTCTTAGTAAGCGGTTTCGCAGCAACTGAAGCAGTTGCTGGTGCTGAAAAGAAATGTAAAGCCTGCCATAATTTTAGCGCAAAAGGCAAGGTTGGTCCTGGTCTTTTGGGTGTATTTGGTCGTAAAGCAGGCACTTCTGGCTTTAAAAAACACTCTAAAGCTTTGAAAAATGCTGATTGGGTTTGGGATGAAGAACATCTTCGCGCTTGGATTTGCAACTCTAAAAATGCTGTCAAAGAATTCACTGGCGACCCAAAAGCAAAAACAAAAATGCCTCCACAAAAAATGTGTGGTGAAAAAGGTGATGAAATCATCGCTTTCTTGAAAAACCTTAAATAGGCTTTCCACCTTCTATCAAAGGGCAGCCACTTGGTTGCCCTTTTTGATGTTTGCTTCACGATATAAGTGAATCATGAATTGATTTATCTGTTGCGTCATTCCCGTGAAAACGGGAATCCACATTTCTAATATACCTTTTGAGTGGATACCCGATAAAAGCATTCGGGTATGACGGTAGCTTTAAACTTGAAATACTATATTTTTAGAGGTCTCATTTCAGTTGAAGCGGTAAACCCGCTGCCACAAAAAATACTTGGTCTGCAACCTTAGCCACAGCTTGATTCAATCTTCCTTGTGCATCACAAAAACTACGCCCAAGCTTAGTCTCTGCTACTAGCCCCATGCCTACCTCATTAGATACCAATACAATATCCCCTGAATAATCAGCTAAAGCTTCACACAGTTGCTTTGTCTCATCTGCCACATCTTTTTTTGCAAACATCACATTGCTCAACCAAAGTGTTAAACAATCCACCAACACAAGTTTATCCTCATGCTTTGCGCTATGTAATATACTTATCAAAGACAACTCTTCTTCCAATAACTCCCAATGTTCAGGACGTTGCTTTTCATGCGTTGAAATACGCAGTTGCCACTCCTTATCTTCGGGAAAACGTGGGGCAGTCGCCACATATACCACCGCTTTGCCACTTGCTTGTGCCAAAGCTTCTGCATGTTGTGACTTCCCACTGCGAGCACCACCCAAGATTAATGTTTTCATGATTCGGGATACACATTTTCAGCCAAAACATGGGCTAAATCTTCTCTGCTGCGCCACCCCTCTTGCTCTAGCATGGGTTTTTCATAAAAGTCATGTACAGGTCCCAAACATAATAAAGCAATAGGTTTGGCTGTATCAGGGCATTGTAAAAGGTCGGCAACATCTTGAGGATTAAAAAATGATACCCAGCCCATGCCTAAGTTTTCTGCTCTTGCAGCCAACCACATATTTTGAATGGCACAAGATGTAGAGCATAAAGCCATTTCTTCAGGCATGGTGCGCCGCCCAAAAATTGTACCATCATCAGGCGCAAGTACCACGGCAATCAGCTCTGCACACTCTCGCATACCTTCAACTTTTAAGCGCATAAATTCTGCTTTGCGCTCATCCATCATGTCTGCCGTTTTATCTTTTTCCTGGGTTACAAGGTCAATCAATTTTAAGCGCATATCATCCGATGTAATGCGTATAAATCGCCACGGTTGCATCAAACCCACAGAAGGAGCGGCATGAGCGGCATGCAAGATTCGCAACAACACGTCTTGCCCAACTTCACCACCTGAAAAATGACGCATATCTCTACGTGCATCAATCACACGGTAAACCGTATCCCGTTCATTTTCTGTAAATACATGTTGCACCATAATTGATTCATCCTCTCTAGGGAGGTGCTGATGAAATCTGGGTGATGGGTATGCGATTCAAAATTACCAAGCCCAAGGCGGCATGTGCAAGTCATAGCACGGCTATGGCTAAGCTTGCCAACACAGGTATTGGTCATTTTGGATGCATAGACACCATTCATTGATTTCATCTGCAGCTTCCCAAAGCAAAGCATAAACATAAACCCATCAAATATCATCTCAGTATAAGTAAATCATGAATAAGACTAGCCATCCCCCCATATCTCAAGATAATTGCGCCGCATCAAGTAAATGAGAGGATAAACCACCCATGCCTATACCCATCGCTTATTTTGGCGTTGTGCTTATTTGGAGTACCACACCACTTGCCATTGCTTGGTCAGGTCAAGCTGCGGGTTTTGTATTTGGTCTGACCAGCCGCATGCTTCTTGGACTTGTTTTAGCATTCATTTTTGCTGCAATCATCAACAAACGTATTCTTTGGCACAAACAAGCATTATGGGCTTATTTGTATGGCGGTTTAGGCATTTATGGCGGCATGTTAAGCGTATATTGGGCAGCGCAATTCATACCTTCAGGTTTGGTTTCACTCTTGTTTGGGCTCACCCCAATATTCACTTCAATTCTTGCCATATTTTGGTTAAAAGATGAACTTATCACACGTTATCGTATCATGGGTATGTTGTTTGGTTTCTTAGGTTTACTGGTCGTATTTGGACAAAGCATCACATGGGGCGAACAAGCTGTGTGGGGCGTATGTGGTGTCATCGTTTCAGGTTTGATTCATGTCACCTCTACCATTTGGGTGAAACGTGTAAACGCCCATGTACCCGCTATCAGCATGACCGCAGGCACATTATCCGTTGCCACACCTTTATTATTCATCACTTGGCTTGCCACATCACCAGATTGGCAAGGTTTAAGTCAAACCTTAACCACTGCACCAAGCCATACCATTATCGCCATTCTCTACTTGGCATTATTTGGCTCAGTTTTTGGTTTTTCCTTATATTTTCACGTCTTAAAACATGTTGAAGCCACCAAAGTCGCCCTCATTGCACTGATGACACCCATCACATCACTCTTTCTTGGTTATTATCTCAACAATGAACCCATCACACCACAAATCATACTAGGCGCAAGCCTTATTATTGGTGGTTTAGCCATCTTTGAGTTGGGCGGTAAACCATTGCCCAAATGGGTACCTTTTCGTCCTAATGTTTAGGATAAATTTCACCACAGAGAACATAGGGCATAACATTAATAGGTAATCAGGGTCGAACCATAGGTAATCAGGGTCGAACCAAGCTAACACGTTGATAATCATAACATTTCATCAAAATAAACCGCATTTTCAGCGCTTAGAAGCACCTTTTTGCTATCAAAATGAGCATTGTAAGCACTTTCAGGTTCCCTTAGCGTGTAAATATCATTATCCAAGTCCACCTTTCTTCCCAACACACGCATTCCCATTTTTTCTTTCATCCCCAAAACAAATGCTTCACTGCCCACAGCCACAGCTTCAACCCACGGCGTTTGTTTAGCCTGTTTCTGAAGGCAAGCCTGCCCCACCCATTCGCTATGTAAATGTTGAAGCTCTTTTTCATCCGCCAAACCAACAAGCTCAACAAGCTTTCGCCTATCAATCAAACGATAGCGTTGGGGTGGCGATTGAATTTCATGGTAACCACTGTGCTCCCATTGGGACGGATGAGACACCACCCCAGCCCTAACCATGTTCATATCCATATAAATCAAACAACGTAAAAGATACTCGCCGCCTTCAATGGCAGTCGCATGATAGCGATCTTCCCAAAAGGAGCCTTTACGTTTTTTTCTGCGATTAAATGCTTGTGCTGTCCGACCTGCAACAAGTTGAAGGCTTTTTGAAATAACATCGCTTTCATCATCCACAACCAACAAGTGAATATGGTTGGAAGTAACCATATAATTGAGAATACATAGCCCATATCGTTTTCGAGCCTCATACAGCCACTCAAGCCAACATTTTCTATCCTTGGCAAATTTAAAAAGAAAATCGCGTTGATGACAACGATGGGTAATGTGCCATACTTGATTGGGAATATGATGACGACTCGCTCTTGACATAAACCACACCATAAACCCTTAAAGCTAACTTTTCACCCTAAAAAAGTGGCTTCTAAGCTTAAAAATAGCCCTTATTTCAAGCATAAAAGACTATATATCAATCACTTAGCTTGGTTCGACCCCGAAATAGGCCGATTTCTAACTCTATGTTATATAAAGACAAATCCACCCTTACCCTCCTCCTAAAGCCTTAGCTTTTCAAACCAACAGTAATTAACCTCTGTTTAAACAGCAAAACAGCCAGATTGACAAATCTTAACCCAAACTCGCATACACTTCTTCAACTTCATCCATATATTTTTCTAAAATATGGCTGCGTCTTAATTTCATGGTGGGTGTCAACAACCCTTCTTCAATCGTCCAAGGCTCATCACATACCACCACACCTTTAATTTTTTCATAACCAGGAAAAGCATGTAAGTCTTTAGAAAAACGCTGAATAAATGCACGTTTATCCACGCTTTTCCCTTGCTCACTGGGTACAATCAATGCCACCAAAAAAGCTTTGCCTTCACCCACCACCATCACTTGATCCACCCAAGTATCTTTGAGCAGGGCATCTTCAATATCGGTTGGTGGTACTTTTTCACCATTAGACAACACCAAAATATCTTTGATGCGACCTGCAGAAAAGGGGTCAGAGTGAAGTTCCCCCAGTTCACTGGACACTAGTTTGAACTATAGTAGTCATTTTCAAAAGATACAGGAGATTGATAATTGAGGTAAGAATGCCTTCTTACTCGATTATAAAAAGCCTCGATATATTCAAAGATACTACTTTTTGCCTGCTCCCTTGTTTTGTAGCGTGTTTGATAGATTAATTCATTCTTAATCGTACCAAAGAAGCTTTCTGCTACAGCATTATCAAGACATTTACCTTTTCCACTCATGCTTTGTTGAATATTGTGTTGTTTGAACATTTGAAGGTATTCAGCAGCCCTATATTGAGAGCCTTGGTCAGAATGTAAAAG
>JALUWH010000092.1 GCA_027019685.1 Ghiorsea sp.
TGAACGGGCAACTTGCAACAACTCGGCACGTTTAAGCCATGCCAGCGCAGGTCTTTCTGGAGGAGCTGGGTGCCGACCACAAGCATCAGCCTCGGTTAACACTTCCCATAAACAAATATGCATAGGCTGCAAACGGTATGCCAAACAGCGTACGGACTCATCTGTCAACTTGGATGTAAAGTGTACAACATGTTCTTTCACCAACGGAGTAACCGCTTTTTTCAACCACTTTGGCGCACCAATACGATTTAAAAAAACCATGCTCGGCTCTACCCCTGCCTCACCATGCTTTGGACACACTATTTTCCCATCATCAAGCACCTCTGTGGTTAAAGGTTTACCCAAATCATGGCACAGTGCTGCAAATAGCAACGCAACTTTGTCTTGCCCTTGCAATCCACGCTCTTTAGCCAAACGTGCAGCTTCATCAACAACCATAGACGTATGCACCCACACATCACCCTCGGGGTGCCAATGACTATCTTGAGGGCATTCAACCATTGCCATCAACTCGGGATACAATTTATCCCACCCCATATCTTGCAATGCCTGAAGCCCCAAAGAAGGTTTATCCGAAGCGCTCCACTTAAGCCATTCTTGCCAAACTCTAGACGCTGGCAAGGTATGCGCCTCAGCAAACAAATCATAACATAATCTTGCGGTTCTGATATCCAATGTGCAACCTAACCTTGCCGCGAGTTGCATGGCACGCAATGGGCGCAAAGGATCTTCTGCAAACGCAGCAGACACATGTTTCAGACGTTTATCGTGCAAATCTTGCAAACCACCATGAAAATCGAGCAAGGTATGATTTAAAGGGTTAAACATCATCGCGTTCAGCGTAAAATCACGACGCAGAACTGCAACTTCAGGCTCTAAATATGGTTCAACCATTACAGTAAAGCCCTTATGACCATCACCCGTTTTACGCTCCCTTCGTGGCAGGGCAACATCAATTTCCAAATGGGACACCCATAGTTTATACACCCCAAACTGTTTCCCCACATGCTCACAACGCCCAACTTTTCTTAATATCGGCTCAAGTTTCACTTCAGCAATGCCAAAAACTTCAATATCCCAGTCTTTAGGCTCAAGGCCTAAATATAAGTCACGTACACAGCCACCCACCAACCATGCCTCACCACCTGCTTCTTGAAGCACACGACATACCTGCAATACAGATTCAGGGAAAACTTGAATAAAACTAGGTTTAAACATAGGGAGAAGCTAACAAGAAGACTCACCCAGACCAAGCTCCAACTACAAACACAAATATATTGTGGCTTTGTTTATGGCACGCTACAGTTCCCATGCTATTTTTATGCAGAGGTAAAGTATGGGTTTTCAGTGGGATGACAAATATGCAACAGGCAACGATGAAATCGACAAACAACACAAACAAATCTTTGCCTACCTTGACGAACTCGAAGATCATATTGAACATGGTGCATCCCAGCAATGGGTAGAAAACTTCATGAGTGCCCTTGGCTTGTACACGAGAAGCCATTTTTGCTATGAAGAAATATGCATGCGCCAAGCCAAGTGCCCTATTGCCGCAAAAAACAAAGACCAGCATACCAAACTTCTGGCAGCTTTCCATAAGGCTGAACAAAAACTGGAACGTGAAGGCATTAGCGATGACTTACTACAGCAATTGAAAGATTTTCTGACCAGCTGGTTGGTCAACCATATTATGAAAATTGACATACACCTTAGAGCCTGCACCAAATAAACAATCCTTCCTCACACAATAACACAAAAAGATTGCCCCTAGGGATAACCGAATTATAATGCGCGACCTTTTGCCATATTAACATGGCACAAAGGAATCCGTAACGGGTCAACCCGTCGGAATATATTATAATATTGGAGTCCAACATGACTGACTATGTTTTAGAAGCAGAATTACGCGAAGACTTGGGTAAAGCCCATACTCGCCGCTTGCGTCGCGCAGGTAAATTACCAGGCATTATTTATGGTGGAGACAAACCTGATTTGCCAATCACGTTAGACTACAATGAAGTTGCAAAAATCATGCTACGTGATGAAGCTTTTTATACCTCTATGCTTGAAATTAAAGTAAAAGGTAAACGTGGTAAAAATACTGTTTTATTGAAAGATACACAATGGGACTCAATTTATGATACCCCAATGCATTTGGACTTTTTCCGTGTATCAGGTAAAGATTCTGTAACGGTTTCTGTTCCTGTTCACCCAATCAATGTAGATATCTGCCCAGGCGTAAAAGCTGGCGGTGCGCTACAAGTGATTCGTCATGAATTGGAAATCACCTGCCGTGCAGATGCAATTCCAGATCAAGTTGAAATTGACTGTGCAGTATTTGAATTAGATCAAATTGTACACATCGAAGATATTAACCTTCCTGATGGACTTGAAGTGGTTCATGATGTGAACTTCACTATTTTAAGCATCGCTGCACCAAAACGTGCTGCTGAAACTGAAGCAACAACAGAAGAAGTAGCTGATGAAGCAGCAACAGACTCTACTGAAGGCGACAAAGAAGCTTAATCATGAAAATGCTTGTTGGGCTTGGTAACCCAGGCTCCAAGTATGAGAAGACGCGCCATAATATTGGCTTTCGTTTTCTTGATTTATTCGCAAAATCCGAGGGGCTGAGCTTTGGCTCTGCCCCTCGTTTTTCTGCTGAGACCGCAACTTTCACTTTAAACGGTGAAAAAGTTTTACTCGTCAAACCCCAAACCTTTATGAACAACAGTGGTGAATCTGTTGCCCCTCTTGCTAAATATTATGACATTAAACCCTCAGATATTACCATTATTTATGATGACCTAGACCTA
>JALUWH010000093.1 GCA_027019685.1 Ghiorsea sp.
TGGACGTTTGATTTCAGTTGGCGATGGTGTTGCTTTGGTTCATGGCTTAGGCGCAGCAATGGCTGGTGAAATGCTTGAGTTTCCAGGTGATACACTAGGTATGGTGCTTAACCTTGAGCAAGATAGTGTTGGTGTAATCATCTTTGGTGAATATACACATCTAGCAGAAGGTGATGAAGTAAAATGTACGGGTCGTATTTTTGAAGTGCCTGTGGGGCATGGTCTTAAAGGACGTGTGCTTAATGCTTTGGGTCAGCCTATTGATGGAAAAGGTGCAGTTGAGAATGATGGTTTTGATGCTGTTGAAAAAATTGCACCAGGCGTAATTGAACGTAAATCTGTTGATCAGCCTTTGCAAACAGGTATTAAAGCAATTGACTCTATGGTTCCTGTTGGTCGTGGTCAGCGCGAGTTGATTATTGGTGACCGTCAAACTGGTAAAACTGCAATTGCGATTGATACAATTATTAACCAAAAAGACACTGGCGTGACTTGCGTGTATGTGGCGATTGGACAAAAAGCTTCTACAGTAGCTAACGTTGTTCGTACATTGAAAGAACATGATGCTTTGGATCATACTATTATTGTATCAGCCAGTGCTTCTGAAGCAGCAGCATTACAATACATTGCACCTTACTCTGGTTGCACAATGGGTGAATACTTCCGTGATCGCGGTGAAGATGCTCTTATTGTTTATGATGACCTTACAAAACAAGCCTGGGCTTATCGTCAAATCTCTTTGATTTTGCGTCGTCCTCCAGGTCGTGAAGCTTATCCTGGTGATGTGTTCTACATTCATTCACGTTTACTTGAACGCGCTTCTCGTGTTGATGAGACTTATGTTGAAAAATTCACCAATGGTGAAGTGAAAGGTAAAACAGGTTCTTTGACCTCATTGCCAATCATTGAGACACAAGAGGGTGATGTTTCTGCATTCGTACCTACCAACGTAATTTCTATTACAGATGGTCAAATTTTCTTGGAAACATCAATGTTTAACTCAGGTCAGCGCCCTGCAATCAACGCAGGTCTTTCTGTGTCACGTGTTGGTGGTGCTGCACAAACCAAAGCTATGAAAAAAGTAGGCGGTGGTTTGCGTCTTGACTTGGCTCAATACCGTGAATTGGCGGCATTTGCTCAGTTTGCTTCTGATCTTGATGAAGCAACACGTGCTCAAATCGAACGTGGTAAACGTGGTGTTGAAGTTTTGAAACAAGACGAAAATACACCGCAGTCTGTTGCAGAAATGACAGCTGTATTGTTTGCACTTAATAACGGTGATTTGGATGACGTTGAAGCCAATCAGATTGTTGCTTTTGAAAAAGCTTATATTGCTTATTTGAACTCAAACCAAGGTGATTTCATCAAGGCTTTGAATGCAACACCAACATTAAGTGATGAAGTTACAGACACTTTGAAGAAAGCAGTAGCAGACTTTAAAGCGACTGGCACCTACTAAGAGGAGCTAACCAATGGCATCGGCTAAGGAAATACGCGGGCAAATTAAAGCTACGCAAAACACTTCAAAGATTACCAAAGCCATGGAAATGGTTGCGGCAAGTAAAATGCGTAAAGCACAAGATGCGGTAGCTTCATCACGCGCTTATGCTGAAGGTATCCATACTATCATTGCAAACTTAACTCAGGCACACCCTGAATATAAACATCCTTTTATTACACCTCGCGATGAAGTGAAAAAAGTTGCTTATATTGTGGTGTCTTCAGATAAAGGTTTGTGTGGTGGTTTGAATACGAATGTGTTTAAACATGCGCTAACAAGCATGAAGAAGGTACAAGAAACGGCTGAGATTGAAGTGTTCAACATCGGTCGTCGTGCTGGTTTATTCATGAAGCGTGTTGCGCCACTTGCGGCAAGTGCTGAAGATATTAATGATCAGCCTGTATTGTCAGAAGTTTTACCTATTGTGACACTTGCAGCTGAAAAGTTTATCAAAGGTGAATATGATGAAGTGCGTTTGGTGTTTAATACTTTTGTGAATACGATGACGCAAACGCCAACTGAAGTGACTTTAATCCCTAGCCCTGAGCCAGAGGTTGAAAGTCTATCTGGACATTGGGATTACCTATATGAACCAGATAGTAAAGAGGTGCTCGATGGATTGTTGCGCCGTTATATTGAGACGATTGTTTATCAATCTGTTTTGGAAAACAAAGCTTGTGAACAATCAGCACGAATGGTTGCAATGAAATCTGCAACAGATAATGCAAAAGATATTATATCTGATTTGCAAATTACTTATAACAAGGCGCGTCAAGCAGCAATTACACAAGAACTTGCTGAAATTTGTGCCGGTGCAGCAGCTGCATAGTCAAATAGGAGATATTCAATGAGTGTAGGAACAATTGTACAAATCGTAGGTCCCGTAGTGGATGTTCGTTTTCCAGCTGGTGAGTTGCCAGCAATTTATAACGCGTTGAAATTGAAGGATGTTCATTTGACGCTAGAAGTGCAGCAGCATGTTGGCGATAACATCGTTCGTTGTGTTGCCATGGGTGCAACCGATGGCTTAAAGCGTGGACTTGAAGTTGATGATACAGGTGCTGCGATTAAAGTGCCTGTTGGTGAAGCGACACTGGGTCGTATCATGAACGTACTTGGCGAAGGCATTGACTTTGAAGGTGCTGAAGTTAAGTCTGAAAACACATGGGAAATTCACCGTGCTGCACCAGCATTTGATGAGTTGGCTCCAGCCAATGATATCCTTGAAACTGGTATTAAAGTGATTGACTTGATGGCTCCGATTGCTAAAGGTGGTAAAGTTGGTCTGTTTGGTGGTGCGGGTGTTGGTAAAACCGTAAACATGATGGAATTGATTAACAATATCGCAACAGGACATGGTGGTTTCTCTGTGTTCGCTGGTGTTGGTGAGCGTACTCGTGAAGGAAATGACTTCTACTACGAAATGAAAGAATCAAACGTACTTGATAAAGTGGCGTTGGTTTATGGTCAAATGAATGAACCTCCAGGTAACCGTCTTCGTGTTGCGTTGACTGGCTTGACAATGGCTGAGTACTTCCGTGATGAAGGACGTGATGTTCTTATCTTTATTGATAATATTTATCGTTATTCACTTGCTGGTGTTGAAGTATCAGCACTATTGGGTCGTATGCCATCAGCAGTGGGTTATCAACCTACATTGGCTGAAGAAATGGGGCGTTTGCAAGAGCGTATCGCATCAACTAAGAAAGGTTCAATTACATCAGTGCAAGCTGTATATGTTCCTGCGGATGACTTAACGGATCCAGCTCCTGCAACAACATTTGCACATTTGGATTCTACTATCGTATTGTCGCGTCAAATTGCAGAGCTTGGTATTTACCCTGCGGTGGATCCATTGGATTCAACGTCTCGTCAGCTTGACCCTAAAATTGTTGGTATTGAGCATTATGAAGTTGCACAAGGCGTTCAGCGTACATTGCAACGTTATAAAGAGCTTCAAGATATTATTGCAATTTTGGGTATGGATGAATTGTCCGATGAAGACAAGTTGACTGTGAACCGCGCACGTAAAATTCAAAAATTCTTATCTCAACCTTTCCATGTTGCTGAAGTATTTACTGGTTCTCCAGGTGTTTACGCGAAGAAAGATGAAACTATTAAAGGTTTTAAAGGTCTTTTGGCTGGTGATTATGATCATCTTCCTGAACAAGCGTTCTACATGGTTGGTTCTATTGAAGGCGCTGTTGAGAAAGCAGAAAAAATGCAGGCTAAAGGTTAATAATTATGTCTAGCATGGAAGTTTTAGTCGCTACAGCTGAGCGTGAAGTTTACAGTGGTCAGGCAACCATGTTGATTGTACCTGGTGCTGAGGGTGAGCTTGGTATTTTACCAAAACATAGCCCTTTATTATCTGGTTTAAGGTCAGGTGAGCTTATTATTACCAATGGTGATGAAGTTGATGAAGTGTTTGTTTCTGGTGGTTACATGGAAGTGCAACCAGATAAGGTGACAATTTTGGCAGATACTGCAGAGCGTGCATCTGATATGGATGAAGCTGAGATTGTTGCAGCACAACGCCGTGCTGAAGAACTTGTTTCATCGAAAAGTGGTGATGTTGATTTGGCTATGGCTGAAGCTGAGCTTTCAATGCTTACTGCACGTTTACGTTTACTTCGTAAAAAGCGGAAATAATAAAAGTTACTATTGATAATAACTGTAAAAAGGTCGCCTTAGGGCGGCCTTTTTTATGCCAAATATTGCTTGTTTCGTTCTTTCTTTTTAAAGTAAGCCATGATTGTTAAAAAGCAAAATCACCTGCATACAAGTAGACGATTAAAAATTTGCGGTATTACGCGCTTAGAGGATGCCTTGCTGGCATCAAAATACGGTGTGGACGCTATCGGTTTTGTTTTTTATGACAAATCACCACGCTATATTCATCCTGAAAATGCAGAGAAAATAATTCAAGCATTGCCACCTTTTTTGACGATTGTAGGGTTATTTGTAAACCCTAGACAGAATGATATTGATGACGTGTTAGCTGTGTGTTCGCTAGATATCATACAATTACATGGTGATGAATCGGCGGATTTTTGTGCAGCGCAAAAACGTAGGGTGATTAAAGCACTGCCCATCTCTGAGCAAGAAGACTTATTACAAGTTTCTGCTTATGATTGCACAGTGCTCCTTGATGCAAAAGCGCCTTCTGGTGTCTATGGTGGTACGGGCAATAGTTTTGATTGGGACATGCTAAGTGGGGTTAAACATCGTTTTCCACTTATCCTAGCCGGTGGCATAGATCTCAATAATGTAGCAGAGGCAAAACGCATCCAAGGTTTTTATGCTTTGGATGTATCGTCTGGAGTAGAGTCTGCCAAGGGCATTAAAGATAAACAAAAAATGAAAGAATTATGTGAGAAGTTCTGTGATTGATTATGATTTAAGCATTAAACATGCACCAGATGAAGGTGGTCACTTTGGAGATTACGGAGGGCGTTTTGCTGCTGAAACTTTGATGCAGCCGTTGAAAGAAATTGAGGATGCTTTTTTTTCAGCATGGGCTGACCCTAGTTTCCATGAAGAACGTCTAGATTTACTTAAAAACTATGTGGGTCGCGCAACACCTCTTTATCATGCAAAACAATTAACTGCTGAAGTTGGTGGAGCACAGATTTATTTAAAACGAGAAGACCTTAATCATACAGGTGCTCATAAAGTGAATAATACTATTGGGCAGGCTTTACTGGCTCGCCGTATGGGTAAAAAGAAGGTGATTGCAGAAACTGGGGCAGGGCAACATGGTGTTGCTACAGCAACAGTTGCCGCGATGTTTAATATGCAATGCGATATTTATATGGGGCGTGAAGATATTCGCAGACAAGCACCAAATGTGTTTCGTATGAAACTACTTGGTGCGAATGTTATTCCTGTCGATTCAGGAAATGCGACCTTAAAAGATGCAGTCAATGAAGCGCTACGTATTTGGGTAGCATCTTGTGAAGACACCTATTACATCTTTGGAACTGCGGCAGGCCCTCATCCTTTCCCGCTTATGGTTAGACAGTTTCACACTGTTATTGGTCAAGAAGCTAGGGAACAGTGTTTAGCGCAAGCAGGTAAGCTACCTGATGTTGCTGTAGCGTGTGTTGGCGGTGGCTCTAATGCTATGGGGTTGTTGCACCCACTATGGGATGATACAAGTGTGCGGCTGGTGGCTGTTGAAGCTGGTGGTCATGGTTTAAACTCGGGCGAACATGCAGCATCACTTGCTAAAGGTAAGCCAGGTATTATTCATGGAAGTTTAAGCTATGTCTTAGCTGACAATGAAGGGCAAATATCTGCAGATGCACATAGTATTTCAGCAGGCTTGGACTACCCTGGTGTAGGTCCTGAATTGGCTTTTATGATGGAAGAAGGCCGTTTAGATTTGGATAGCACCACAGATGACGAAGCACTAGAAGCGTTCCAAACATTAACCAAAGTTGAAGGTATTATACCAGCATTAGAGTCTAGCCATGCTTTAGCTGCAGGTATGCGCATTGCTGCAACTATGGAAAAAGACCAAGTTGTACTTATCAATTTATCGGGGCGTGGTGATAAAGATTTGGGTACAGTTATGGATCTATTAGGTTTTGATGATAAGGGGAAATCATGAGCAAGCGTTTAGCAAAAGTTTTTGCACGCTGTGAAGCCGAAAATAAATCGGCGCTTGTTGGCTATTTAACAGCGGGGGATCCATCGGTTGAAACGTCTGAAAGGTTGATGCTTAGTCTTGCCGAACATGTAGATATTATTGAAATAGGTCTTCCTTTTTCAGACCCTATGGCTGATGGACCAGTGATTCAGGCTGCCAGTGAACGGGCGCTTGCAGCAGGTGCACATTTTGATGATGTGCTGCGTATTGCAAAAAGTATTCGAGAAAAACACCCTAATATTGGTATTGTACTTATGGGTTATGCCAATGTTCCTTACACAATAGGGTTTGAAGTTTTTTCAAAACGTGCTTCTGTAGCAGGTGTGGATGGGGTCCTTCTGGTTGATATACCAGCCGAGGAAAGTGCTTTATGTGCTGATATATTCAAGCAATATGATTTGAGTCAAATTATGTTGTTAGCACCCACATCTACCGAAGAAAGAATACAGCTGGCGGCATCTGTAGGTGACGGATTTATTTATTATGTATCCCTTGCTGGTATCACTGGAGCAGAGATGGGGGAAGTTGCTAAAATTAAAGATAAGTTGTCATTAATTCGACAATACTCTAAGCTCCCTATATGCGTAGGTTTTGGTGTGAAAACAACGGAGCAAGCAGCTGACCTTGCAGGCTTTGCTGACGGTGTTGTAGTTGGCAGTCATTTTGTGAGTCAAATCACATCCAATCTAGGTGTGGAAGATGTAATGGTGAGTAAGCTATCTGCATCTGCCTCAACATTGGCTTCAGCAATGTGTAAGGTAAAGTAAGCTTTGGAAGTATTGGAGTATTGATGAAAATTCGAGTGTTGGGCTGTTATGGTGGGCAGCTATTGGGCTTTCACCTAACCTCTTTTTTGGTGAATGATACTGTGTTGTTAGATGCAGGATCTCCTACTGAAATCCTTACACTTGAAGAGCAAGGTAATATTGAGCATATTTTTCTTTCGCATACGCATCTTGACCACATCAAAGATATTGCATTCTTAGCAGATAATCGCTCTTTAAAACGTTGGGGTGGGAAACCTGAAGCCAGTGCAATTACGATTCACAGTTTACAAGAAAACCTTGATACATTGTCTGAACATTTTTTGAATAATATTGTGTGGCCTGATTTTACCAAAATACCGACTAAAAAAGATGGTATTTTGAAGATGAATAGCTTTAAGGCTGAAGAGGTTATCGAGGTTGATGGTTTAAAGGTTACGCCTATTCGTGTTGAACACCCTGTACCCTGCACAGGTTTTTTATTGGACCAAGATGGCGCACAAATGATTTTTACAGCTGATACTGGGCATACGGATAGAATCTGGGAAGTTGCCAATGCTCAGCCTAATTTGCGTGCCTTGATTATGGACTGCTCATTTCCTAACAACTGTGAGGAGTTGGCAGACATTAGTGGACACTTAACACCCAAAGGTATGGCACAAGAATTGAAAAAATTAGATCGTTTGGGTGAAATCCCTATTTATTTATATCATATGAAACCAGAAGTTTTGACTGAAATGGCTTCAGAGGTTGAAGCTGAAGGTATTCCTCACTTGCGTATGTTAACGCAAGTTGATGAGCTTATCATCGAAGCTTAACTGGTTTTTTAAAGGAAGTTATATGAGTTGGTTAACCCGTTTAATTGAGCGACCTAAAAGCATTTTAGGTTCAAGTAAGGATAGTGATACTCCTGATGGCTTATGGATTAAGTGTCCAGGCTGTGCAGATACTTTGTATAATAAAGAACTCATGCGCTCAGACATGGTATGCCCTCGCTGCAATCAACATTTGCGCCTACCTACGGCGGATCGTGCGTCTTTTTTGTTTGATGCGGATAGCTATGATGAATGTGACACGCATTTGTTTTCTAAAGATGTTTTGCAATTTAAAGATCAAAAGCGTTATAGTGATCGTATCAAGGCTGCCAATAAAAAGGCAGGAAAAAATGATGCAGCACGTAATTATTTAGGTGATATTGAAGGCGTAACAGCTTCAGTGACCATGTTTGAGTTTGCCTATATGGGTGGAAGCATGGGTTCGGTTGTTGGTGAAAAGATAGTCTTGGGTATGGAACGCGCACTTGAACGTGGTTGCCCATATCTATTGGTTACCGCATCAGGTGGTGCGCGTATGCAGGAAGGTATTTTGTCATTGATGCAAATGGCGAAGACATCTTCTATGGTGAACAAGTTAAATGAAGCTAAACTTCCATTTGTTTGTTTGCTGACAGACCCTACCATGGGTGGTGTTTCGGCATCCGTTGCATGGCTTGGTGACGTGATTATTGCAGAACCAGGTGCTTTGATTGGTTTTGCAGGACCAAGGGTGATTCAAGAAACTGTGGCAGAAGAGTTGCCTGAAGGTTTTCAACGCGCAGAATTTTTACTTGAGCATGGTTTGGTTGATGATGTGGTTGACCGTCGTGAGCAACGTACTTACCTCAAAACACTGTTTGACCATATGATGGCAAGAGCTTATCGGCAAACCCACTAAATCATGAAACAAGATAAGCCTCGTTCTGTTGAGGCTTGGTTAGCAGCATTAGGAATGCCCAGTGCTGATCGAAATTATTTACCAGGACATGAACGTGTTCAAAAGTTGCTTGATGCAGCGGAAAAGCAAGGCATTATTTTTCAGCGTCCACTGCTGCGTATTCGTGTGGCAGGAACCAATGGTAAGGGTTCTACGGCACACTTCTTAGCACAAGCCTTACAACACTGTGGATATAAAGTTGGTCTTTATACGTCACCACATATTATGCAATTTCATGAGCGTATGCGCATCCAAGGTGTTTCGATTTCTAATATACAACTCACACATCTTATGGCGAAGGTTTTGCCGCTGGCATTGGATGTAGGAGCTTCTTATTTTGAAACAGCGACAGTGTTGGCGTTGAGCCACTTTAGTATGCAGCAGGTGGATGTAGAAATTTTAGAAGCAGGTGTGGGTGCAAAGCTAGATGCAACTACGGCTGTGCCTGCAGATGTAGGTGTATTGACACCTGTTGCCTTGGATCACCAAGATTGGTTGGGTAATGATTTGGTATCGATTGCCCAAGATAAGGCGTATGTTTTTCAAGGCTGCGACATGCAAGTGAGTGCGCCCCAAGCATTAGAAGTGAAGCTGGTTTTAGAGCAGCTGGATTACAATATTGTTGAGGCTAAACCTTTGCTTGAGCCTTTGGCTATGTTGGGTGTTCATCAACAAGAAAATGCAGGTGTGGCTTGGCAAGTATTGCAGCAGCTTCAGAGCTATCATCATACATTTTCATCGTTAAACTTGAACTGTTGCTTGCAGGTGCTGAAACAAACAAATATTGCTGGTCGCTTGCAGATATGTACCTATTCACAGCATACTTTCTGGTTAGATGCGGCACACAATAGTCATGCAATCGATGCTTTGCTGCCAACACTGGCTTCATTAGGTCATATGTTTGATACGATTATTTTATGTACAAGGCAAGATAGAGATTTGAGTGACTGTGTGCCTAAATTGGAACCATTTACGCATAAAATGGTGGTGATGACAGGAGATGGAAAACATGCTTATGCTTCAGTGGAGCAAGCACTTCAAGCGGAAACCAAAGCTGTAATTTCGGGGCGTTTTCTTGTTTTAGGCTCTTTTGTAACCTTAGGTTCAGTTCAGCAATGGATGGAACAACATGAGCTTTAGCATTCATATTAACCATGAGAAACAAAGGTGGTAAGTTTATGTGCACTGTAATGAGAGTGAGAATGATAAATATTGTGTTTATGGTATTTTATATCATCATTTGTGCATGAGTTCAATATATGTAGATGCTGAAGAAATTAAACGCTTTGAAGCCATTGCTGCAGAATGGTGGAATCCTGATGGTCGGTTTAAACCATTGCATCAAATTAACCCTTTACGTTTGGATTATATTGCACAGCGCGCAGATTTAAGTGCCGCTAAAGTTTTAGATGTTGGCTGTGGTGGTGGTCTGCTTGCTGAAGGCATGGCAAAGCGTGGTGCTGAGGTGACAGGTATTGACCGCTCACCCAAGGCATTAAGTGTTGCTGCTGTTCATGCAGAGCAGTCAGGTGCGCAAGTGGACTATCAAGAAAACGATGCGGAAACATGGGCTGAAACACATCAGGACACATATGATGTGGTGACTTGTTTAGAGGTGTTGGAGCATGTTCCTGATGTGGAACGTGCGGTTCAAGCTTGTGCCGATATGCTCAAGCCAGGTGGTTTGTTTTTCTTTGCTACATTAAATCGTACACCAGAGTGTTATCTTAAAGCTATCATTGGTGCTGAGTATTTGATGGGTTGGTTGCCTAAGGGTACACACCAGTATAATAAATTTATTCGTCCATCAGAGATGATTCAGGCGGTTCGCCATGCAGGTTTGGAAGAGCAAGATATGCAGGGATTGAGCTATCGAATGTTATTGGGGCAGTTCTATTTATCGCATAATTTGAATGTAAACTATTTAGGTTTTGCGCGGAAACCCGCCTAAGTAGGTGGTTGTGCGCAGCCTCATTGTTGTTGGTTTATGTTTGCTACCTGTATATGCAAGTGCAGCAACCATGGTTGCTGATAAAATACAGCAAGACAGCTATGGGCAAATTTCAGCATCAGGGCAAGTGCAGCTTGAAGGCAAAGATGTTCGGATTAAAGCTGATTATTTACAAGTTGATGCAGATTCTCAAGCTGGTGTTTTACAACAAGCTACAGTGTACTTTGATGGTTACACGCTCAAAGGCGAACGTTTGCAGCGGATTGACCTTGAAAAATTCAAAGGTGAAAATGTTGAGTTTAGTACTTGTCCAGAAGATGAATGGGCATGGTCAATTGTTGCTGATGAAGCAAGTTTAGATAAAGAAGAAGGTTTATTTACAGCAAAAGGTGCTTGGTTTGAATGGGGTGGTGTTCCTGTGTTGTATGCACCTATTTGGCGGCAAGCCTTAAGTCGTCGTTCGGGTTTTTTGATGCCTAAGGTTGCCAATAGTAGTCGTAGGGGGTCTGAATTGATCTTACCTTTTTATTGGGCAGCGGCACCCAATTGGGATGTTCTGTTTAAGCCTCACTGGATGTCGAAACGGGGGATGATGTCAGATGTTGAGTGGCGATATATGTCCAATCAATATCGAGCTTCGGTACAAGTGCAAAGTATTTATGATGAACAAACACAAACACAGCGGGGGCGATTGCTGAGTGATACCATTTGGAAGTTTAGCCCTGCGGTTCAGGCTAATATTAATATTGATGCAATCATGAAAGGTGATGGTTTGTATGTTGCAGACTTCCCTTTGCTGGGAGAAAATGTATCCAAAGCATACTTAACCAGTAGTGCTGCTTTAAGTTGGAAAGAAGGTCGAGACAGCGCAACGCTGAGTACGAGATACCAACAACGGTTGGGGGGGTTAAGTAATGATGGTACATTGCAAGTCTTGCCACGTTTTGAAACGCAAAATTATGTCGATATTGGTTTGCCCTCACAACTATCGATACAACAACAAACAACCCAATTTGATAGGATTTTAGGTTTTTCAGGTGTTCGCTCAGGTATAAAGTCTTCGCTTACCATACCATGGTATATGCAAGGTGGTGCAGTATCGCTTTTTTGGGGTATTCAAGGGCAAGTTGTAGGTTATGATACACAAGACTTTACAATACAAACCACATCCTATGCAGCTTTAGCCTCCAGCTTGCAGCTTGAAGCACCATTTGAGCGAGTGTTTGGTCAACAGCAATGGCGGCATGAAATTAAACCTATTTTTCGTATTGATGTGTCAACATCACCCAATCAAGCCGATATACCTCGATATGATTCGGTTCTCTTACCCCTAAGTATTACCAATATTCTGCAAGGTAATCGTTACTCTGGTTGGGATAGGTTTGAGCGTATGCAACGGGTAAGCCTATTGCTGGAGTCATCCTTGGAACACAAGAGTGAGCAGTTGAATGTACGCAGAGTACTTGAAGGGCAGTTGGGTCTTGTGTGGGATGACTTACAAACATCGGTTGATGCGAGTGTTGATGCACCGCCAGCCAATCGTGTGTCCAATTTGTTGGCAGAAATAACTTGGTTGCCCAGTGTGCAAACACGGCTTTCAGTAGGGGGGCAGCACGACCCTAAATTGAATGATTGGGTGGAGTCTCATGCTAGCTTGCGCTGGTCTGGCGATCAACAGCAATATCTATCTATGTCATGGCAGCGTACTAAAGCCAGTCACTCATCTGCTCTAGAGTCACTGAATGCAAGTGGGCAAGCTCAGTTAAATCAGCGTTGGCATACATATGCTTCAGTTCAATATGATTTGTTAAAAGACTATACGCTGCAAGCTATTGCAGGCTTGAAATATGAGCATTTATGCTGGCGTTTGGGTGTGGAAAGATACACAAACTACTTGGTTGGAAGTAGTGGTACAAATGATATTGGCACGCGCATCTTGCTCGAATTTGATGGTCTAGGTAGCTTTGGTGATGGATAATTTTGTGAGGTTTATTTTGATTAGTAAGAGAAGTATTTTGGGTTTGATATTTGTAATGTTTGTCTCGGCACCAGCTTATGCTGAGCGCTTGGATGCGATTGCGGCGGTGGTAAATGGTGAGGTAGTAACTTGTTACGAGGTTGGGCAAGCAGAGAAAGCCTTAAAAGACCAGTTGGTTCAGCAGGGTATTGCCTTGCCTAGTGATGATGTGATTTATCAGCGAAGTTTAGATGCACGTGTGATGCGAGCATTGCAACATCAAGAAGCACAAAATCTTGAAATAAAGGTTAGTGCTGAAGAAGTTGCAGCAGCAATCGCAGATGTTGAGAAACGGAATAAACTTGAGCCTGGCCAGCTGGAAAGTGTGCTTAAAGCGCAAGGTATTGATGTAGAAAATTACCGTCAAACATTAAAGGATAGATTATTGAGTACGCGGCTTATGAATATTGCTGTACGTTCAAAAATCAGTATTAGTGAAGAGGCTATGCGTGAGTATTACCGTAAACATTTGAAGAACCCCGAACCTGTTCGTGAAGTTCGTGTTGCACAGTTGTTTATCTCACTGCCAGCAGAAGCAGATTCGGCGGCAGTGGAAGCAACACGTCAGCGGGTGAATAGCTTATATCAACAGTTGCAAGCAGGTGCCGATTTTTCGCGTATGGTTACTTTGGAGTCGGATGCGCCAGACTCGATATCAGGTGGTGATATGGGCTGGATTTCTCCTGGGGTTGTAAAAGGTGCTTTTACACAAGTATTCAAGCTTAAGATGGGAGAAATAACCGATGTAATTCGTTCATCGGGTGGTTTCCACATCCTTAAAGTTACCGATGAGCGTATGCGTAAACCACAAAGTACGGAAGCTTATGAAGAGGTACATGCACGGCATATTCTGATTAAGGTTCCCGATAGTGCTGATATGAATACACAAATTAAAATCAGGCAACGTGCAGAGAAAATTGCTGAGGAAATGCAAGGCGTTTCTGATGAGGCTTTTGCTGTTCGGGCAAAAGAATTATCACAGGGGCCAAGTGCTCCACGAGGCGGTGACTTGGGTTGGTTTAAACCTGGGCAGATGGTTCCAGCATTTGATAAAGTGGTTTTTTCTATGAAAGCTGGTGAAACAAGTGGCGTGGTGGAGACACAATTTGGTTTGCATATTATTCGTGTGGTGGAAAAACGAAAAGTGAATCCCAATGCATTTGAAGCACGCAAAGCTGAAATTGAGCAGCGTTTGATTGCTGCTGAAATGCAACAGCAAGTCCCACGTTGGTTAAATAGCCTGAAAGAACAAGCTCAAATTCAAGAGATGAGTTGTAAAGACTTATTGCCTAAAGCGAAGGCTGACAAGGCCACAGCAGATATTACAGATGAAAATCAACAAGCATTGGTTGAAAAAACAGAAGCTGCAAGAACAGAAAAAATGCAGGATGAGGCAAAGAATGCCTTGATGGCATGGAAGTCAGCATGGCAGAATAAGGATATGTCTGCTTATTTTGCAGCTTATGATGGACATGTTTCGCCCAATGCAAAGTTTGCAAACTTTGCGCAATGGAAAAAATATAAGCAACGGGTTATACCCAAACATCAGAATATTCATTTAGATATTGAAATTGCTGAAGTAGAAGTAAATCCTAATGTGGATGAAGTAAGCTTTATTTTTAATCAAACCTTTAAGTCCAATCAGGTAGAAGACCATGATAGGAAACAAGTTGTTTTACGTCATGAGGATGGAGCTTGGAAAATCGTTAAAGAAGTTACGCTGTAATTAGAGACGTGATTGAAGAAGAAAGCATCATGAAACCATTTGTATTAACGCTGGGCGAACCTGCAGGTATAGGCCCAGATTGTGTATTGCTGGCATTTCAAGCCCAGCCTGAGATATTTCACAATATTGTTGTGATTGGCAAACGTGGTTGGCTTACAAGTCGTGCGAAAGTATTGGGCTTATCCATACCTGTTTTAGATTGTGATGCATCATTTGCAAGGGATGTGACGAAAGATACTCTTTGGGTTTATGACCCTACAGATGACGAAATGCGTACTGTTATTGCTGGTAAACCTTCAGTTGAAGAAGCTGAGTCTGTGGTACAATGTATTCGTATTGCTGCAGAAATGTGCATGACTAAACAAGCCGTGGGTTTGATTACGGCACCTATTGAAAAAGCGGTTTTAAAAGATGCTGGTTTTGCTTTTCCAGGGCATACGGAGTTTCTAGCTGATATTGCAGGCGTTGAGCGTGTGGTCATGATGTTGGCTTCACAGATGGTACGCATTGCACTTTTGACTACGCATGAGGCGATTAAAGATGTACCAAGCTTACTTAATCAGGCAGATACCATCACCAATATTCGTATTACTTATCAAACCATGCAGCAGCAAATGGGCATACCAAACCCACGCTTGGCATTGTGTGGTTTAAACCCGCATGCAGGGGAACAAGGTCATTTTGGTAGAGAAGAAATTGATATTTTAGCACCAGCTTTAAAAGTTTTAGCTGAGCAGGGTATAGTGGTCGATGGGCCACTTCCCGCAGACACGCTTTTTTCAGCGGATATGCGTCAGCATTATGATGCCATTGTGTGTTGTTACCATGATCAAGGTTTAATTCCCATCAAAGCCTTAAGTTTTGGCGACACAGTGAATATTACATTGGGGCTGCCTTTTATTCGTACAAGTGTTGACCATGGCACAGCATTAAGTCGTGCAGGAACGGGTAATATCAGTTATACTAGTTTAATAGCTGCAATTGAAATGGCACAAAGCCAATATCGGAGTATAACATGATTGAAGATATGGTTGGAAAAGTTTTGTTAGCAACACCTTCAATGATTGATCCTATGTTTAAAGATAGTGTG
>JALUWH010000094.1 GCA_027019685.1 Ghiorsea sp.
AAGCCCAAGAGTAGTGCTTTGGGTTCCGTGAAATCTCAAATTGGACACACCAAAGCAACTGCAGGCACAGCCGCATTAATCAAAGCTGTATTGGCATTGCACCATAAGGTTCAGCCACCACATATGAACGTGAGTGAACCACTGGATGTTATTGCTGATGCACAAAGCCCCGTTTTTATCTTAAATCAAAAACGCCCTTGGTTTGCATCGGCAGCTCATCCAAGGCGTGCTGGTGTTAGTGCTTTTGGTTTTGGCGGCACCAATTATCATGCAGCATTAGAAGAATATACAGGCGGGCTTAGCAAAGTTCCTGCGGGCTCAAAAAGATGGCCTCATGAACTATTTGTTTTTAAAGCGGATAGTCAGGAGCGATTATTAAAGACCTTGCAACAACTTCAGCAAGCCTTGGCACAAGGTAGCCAGCCTGAGCTACACGAGCTTGCAGCAGCTTATGCCTATCAAAACAGTACAGGTAAAGTTTGTTTAAGTTTGGTTGCTGATAATTTACAACATCTACAAAGCTTGGTGACCAATGCGCTTGAGAGTATTGGTAATGAAAGCACTGCAAATTCAGATGCCAATATACACTATAGTAGAGATATATATTCGGATGTAGGTCGTATGGTATGGATGTATCCAGGGCAAGGTTCACAGTATGTGAATATGGGCATTGAACATGCCTTGTACTTTGAAGATGTGCGTCAAGCTTTTGAAGAAGCCAGCCACACTTTGGATGATGCCTTTGACCAACCTTTATATGATATTGTTTTTCCACCAAGTGCTTTCGACAAGGCTACTGTTCAACAACAACAAGCTGCACTCACGCATACCCATGTGGCGCAACCTGCCTTAGCTGCTTACTCACTGGGCTTAACTCGTTTGCTCATGCATTTGGGTGTTCAGCCTGATGCTTTCTGTGGGCATAGCTTGGGTGAGTATAGCGCCTTATGTGCAGCAGGCGTATTTACAGAACAAACATTGTATCATCTTGTTGAAACAAGAGGTCGCTTAATGGGTGAAACCAAACAAGGACCTGAAGGCACGATGGCTGCTATCAAATTGCCAAGAGATGAGGTGGAGACTTGGTTGAAGGAAGAACCTACCATCGTGGTTGCCAATCATAATGCACCACAGCAAACCATTATCTCTGGCGAAAAAGATGCCATGATGCGATTGCTTGAAAAAATGGAAGCACAAGGTGTTGCAGCAAGGCAACTTCCTGTTTCCGGAGCATTTCATTCACCACTGCTTTCTGATGCGCAGCAGCCCTTGGCTCAAGCCATTGCGGATACTGAAATGCTTGTGCCAACTGCTCCCGTTTATGCAAATAAAAATGGAAAACCCTATGCCCAAGATATATCAGCTATTAAAACGCAATTATCTGAGCACCTGTTAGGTTCGGTTGAGTTTGTGACACAAATTGAGGCGATGTATGCCTCAGGTGTGCGAACCTTTGTTGAAGTTGGTGCGAAAAATGTTCTAAGTAATCTCGTTAAACAAATTCTTGGTGATAAACCGCATCGTTGCATTGCTCTGGATGCAGACGGGGGGCGTTTGAAAGGTTTACAATATGCCATTGCACAATTAGTCGTATGTACACCAAGCCTTAAAGTAGAGCAGTTGTTTGCTGAACGTGGTTTGCAAGTGATGACACCAACATCATTGCTTGCACAAGCCAAACCTAAGCCTTTGGGGCACACATCTTTCTTTGTTAGCGGTGATAAAGTGCGTCATCATAGTGAGCCTAAGGGCAGCAATGGTCGCAGCCCCATGCTTACCATGGAAACACAGCCTGATGTGATGCCTTCAGCAGTTGCAGGTAAGGATGATGATTTACATTCTGTGGCAACAAGCGGTACTGCAAATCCTATGCAACAAGTGTTGCTTTCTTATCAGCAAACCATGCGTGAGTTTTTAGTCTTACAAGAAAAAGTAGTGACTGACTTCTTGCAAGGTGGTGGGGATGCATTGCAAAACTTTGAAGTTCCAGAAATGGTGGGTGTAACCCAAGAAAAAGGTGTGTTGAATACATCTAAACCCATTCAGGAAGTAGTAGAAGAAAGACAAGAAGAAACCAATAGCACGCCTCAATCTTTGTTGGATTTACTTGTAAGCATTGTTGCAGAGCGAACAGGTTATCCTGAAGATATGCTTGACCCTGATCAAGACATGGAAGCAGAGCTTGGCATTGATTCCATCAAACGTGTTGAAATCATGGGTACACTGCAAGACCGATTGCCCACAGATATGGTGTCAGCACTTCAAGACCACATGGATACTATTTCGCGCACCAAGTCATTGCGTGATATGGTTGCACAAATTGAAACCTTGGCTCCACAAGCAATAGCAACGTCTTCAACACAACCTGTTGAACAAACAAGTGCAAGCACAGCACAAAAAACTGATTTATTGCCTTTGTTAGTAAGCATTGTTGCAGAGCGAACAGGTTACCCTGAAGATATGCTTGACCCTGATCAAGACATGGAAGCAGAGCTTGGCATTGACTCTATCAAACGTGTTGAAATTATGGGTACACTGCAAGACCGATTGCCCACAGATATGGTGGCAGCACTTCAAGACCACATGGATACTATTTCGCGCACCAAGTCATTGCGGGATATGGTTGCGCAAATTGAAACCTTGTCAGGTACTGAAAAAAAGAATGAAGCAGATCATTCTCCAGGTGCAACTATATCAGTCAAGCCAAGTAGTTTTATTGAAAATAACCTGCCACGGTTTACCATGACTACAGTGGCTTTGCCAGAGCCACAAATCACCAACGAAAAAGTAGAGGGTTGTGTGTTGATTACACCTGACCGTCATCAAGTTGCTTCTAAAGTTGCTAAACAACTGCAAAAATTCGATGTGGAAAGCATTGTTTTACCTGAGCATGTGTTGAATGATATGGAAAGCCTTGAATCGTATATACAACAATTGCTTGATGAAAAAACAAAGGTTATAGGTTTAATCCACTTATCTAGCCTCATTGAACATGCTGGCAGGTCAGAAGAAACCTGTGATGACGTGGCAAGGTTATGCCATAAGTCATTGTTTACATTGTTAAAACCAATTGTTCGCACTGCAAACGACTCAGGTGCAGGTAAACGTGTATTGTCTGCAAGCTTGCTACAAGCCTATGATACTGCCACGCAAACTTATCCACCTGCAATATCAGCTGGTTTAAAAGCGATGATGAAAACACTACGTCACGAGTACGGTAATACGCATGCGCGTAGTGTTGATTTTGATGCAGAAATGTCACCCATGAAGATGGCAAAAATAATTGTTGCTGAGTTCTTAGATGCTGATTCTTCATATGTTGAAATTTGTTATCAGCATGGGCAGCGCATTAGTTATATACCTGAAGCAAAAGAACTATCTGCTACTGCGAACTTAGCGATACAACCTGATAACTGGGTAGTGCTGGTCACAGGTGGAGCGAAAGGTATTACTGCAGAAGTGTTAAAAGACTTTGCTCCTTTTCAGCCCACTTTAGTTTTGGTGGGTAGAACACCGCTTTCATCTAAAGATTCAGATCCTATGCAAGGTATTGATGACCCTGCGGAAATACGCAAGCAATGTATTTCTGTAGCCAAACAAGAGGGGCGGGCGAGCACACCTGTTGTGATTGAAAAAGAAGTACAGGCTATCTTGTCTGTACGAACTATTCGTGAAAACATTGAACGCCTAGAAAGCTTGGGTGCCAAAGTGGATTACCACAGTTGTGATGTGGTGGATGATGCTTCTTTTGCAGGGCTTATTGAAGGGCTATATGATAAATATGGTCGTATTGATGCTGTGATTCATGCTGCTGGCATTATTGATGATCAGTTGCTGGTGAATAAGTCGGTGACATCATTTTCTAATGTGTTTGATACCAAAGTATCCAGCGCACTTACATTAATGCGTCATATACGACCTGAAAATTTGAAACTTTGGGTGTTTTTCTCCTCTATTTCTGGTCGTTTTGGTAATATTGGGCAGGTTGATTATGCCGCAGCCAATGAAGTATTGAATGAACTGGCTATTCAAATGAAGGCAGAATGGTCTCATGTGCGTGTGAAATCCATTAACTGGGGACCTTGGGATTCGGCAACAGGTATGGTGACCGAAGCTGCTGTGCAACAGATGGCAGCCATGGGTATTGCTATGATTGCACCAAAAGCTGGGCGAGATTTCTTTAAACAAGAAGTATTGCTTGCACCTGAAGAAGATGTCGTTGTTGTAGCATCATCTTTAGGGGAACAAGCTTTAAGGTTGGGTACGCTAGCTTGAGTGGTGTGAAGCAAGATTTACTTCAAACGTCCGACCCTTTACTTTTTTTTGCAGCATCAAGCCCAAGAGAATTAAAGAATCAGGTTGGAAACCTGCTCCAAAAGTCAGCTTTAGATGAGTCGGATGTGTGGCAACACCACAATAAACTTGATGACCAAGGCACATGTCGGTTGTTTGTTCAGGCTACATCCTTTGATAACTTGTCTCAAGCTTTAGCCCAAGCCAAAGCACGTTTGGATAGGGGCATTCGGCGTGATGGTAAAGTAGCTAAAGGTATATTTTATGTAGAAAATACTGAGGTTTATCAAGGGAAAATTGCCTTTGTGTTTCCTGGTCAGGGTAGTCAGTTTCCAGGTATGGGTAGTGAGCTTGCGAAACGTTATCCAAAAATAGAGCGTTGGATTACTTGGCTGGATGATGCGTTGTCTGACACTTTAGGAGAGAAACCCAGCACATACTTTTACCAAGGAAAGTATGCTACAGATACACACCCCAAGCTATTTGACCTAGATATCGGGGCTTGCATTGTAAGTACGTTATCCTTGGCATATTACGATGTAATCAATCAACTCAATCTCAAGCCTGATATCTTCTTAGGACATAGCACTGGTGAGTTTACTGCACTTATGGCCAGTGATTATATGCAAGGTGCGGTGCAAGCAGATACATTTAAAGCTATTCAAAAGGAGTTTGTACAAGCATATCGTGCAACATCTGAAAAAACAGAACCACCCGAAGGTACGTTATACAGTGTTGGAGCCTTAAATACGGAAGGGATTTTACCCTGCTTGCAAGAACCAGTGCAAGAGGCATTTATTGCACTGGATAATTGCCCTAACCAAAAAATTGTATTTTGTCATGACCATGATGCCGATATTTTATCATCACGTTTAAAAAATGCTGGAGCGATTCTGGATGAAATGCCTTTTCGCTATGCTTACCATACGCCGTTATTTTCGGAAATGAGCCAAAAAATAGTACGCTTTTGCGAACAATTTCAGTTTGGGCAAGGGGAGGGCACTTTATACAGCTGTGTAACTACAAAACCTTTCCCTGTCGAGGCATCAGAGGCAAGGAAGCAGCTAGGACGTTTATTGTATGGCCAAGTTCGTTTTCATGACACCATTGAGAAGCTCTATACCCAAGGTGTTCGCATTTTCATTGAAATTGGACCTCGTAATAATATCTCATCGTTTATGCAAGATACATTACGAGGTAAACCTGCTCTAGTGGTTTCTACAGGACAGGCTTCAACTGGTGAGACAGATGCTTTTTTACAAATGCTTGGTCAGTTGTTTACAGTGGGGAAACTTCAACACGTACAACACTTATACCCAACACAGAAAGCAACGCAAAGAGAAGAGGTACCTGTGCAACCAGTTGCTACGAATAAACCATTAGATAATACCACGCATGCACAGTTGCTAAGTAATCACTTTGCATTAATGCAAGATTTTCTTCAGCAACAAGTACGCATTATGGAGCAAGTGAAACAATATAGTAAAACAACCTTGACTCACCAGCAGCCCTCACAAAAGACATGGCCTTTACTTGGGAAGTTGATTGAGCAAGATAAGAAAAAAGCGCGCTGGTCTAGAGAAGTTACAGTAGACCAAGAGCCTTACCTTTTACATCATGCTTTTGGTGGGCAGCCAAGCTTGTTTGCCCCAGAACTTTCTGCATTACCTGTGATTCCTTTTACTTTTAGTATGGAAGCTACGGCTGAATCAGCCTTATCCTTGGCGGGTGAGGGCTGGGTTATTCAGCGTATATTCGATGTTCGTGCATTAAGTTGGTTTGTTTTGATAGACCAATCTGTCAATTTAGAAATTCAGGCACAGTATCTGGATAAGCAACATATATTATGCCGTATTTTTAATACTACCAATGGGCAAAAACGATTGTCTTTTGAAAGCAAGGTTGAATTAGCCTGGCAAAAGAATCCAATGCCTCAACACTTAAATATCGTACCGTCTGGTCATATTCCAACACCATACCATAAAGGTAACTTCTATATTGGGGAACAGGCTGTTAAACCTTGGGTTCCTGGTGAATTTCATGGAGAGTCTTTTCAGGCTGTGGAAAGAATTGTTCGTATGGGTGATGATGGTGTGGTTGCTGAATTAGAGGTGCTACCTAGACATCAACTCTTGAAAGGTGTTGAAGTACCCCATTTTGTTACAGATCCTATTATGATTGATGCCTCAATGCATATCACTACTTATTGGGCACATAGCAAATATGGTGTGGACTTAACTATTTTACCTTTTAAAATTTCATCACTTCAATACTTTTTGCCACCTACCACGGAGGGTAGTAAGGTAACCGTTAATATACGTATTCAATATGTGCAAACCAATGGAGAACCTTTGCCGAAGGATGCATCCTACCAATTCTTTGATGCACAAGACGGTTTGATAGCTGAGCATCGTTTGCTGGATAAAGGTGTGAAAAGTAGCCCCAAAGGTGTTGCCTATCACAGGCTACATCCTGAAACTGTAGCAGTACAGTCTGAAATCGAATATTTGGATGAACATGGTCAGTTATTGGCAACGCTACAAGGTCGCTTGGATATGCACTTTAGTGTGCCAACACGTTATAATAGGTTTACCAACTATCCTGCATACTACCTTTTGTCAGAAATGGTTGATGATATATATACTTTCAAACCTTTTTCTAAAGACTTTTTATTTTCATCTGGGAAAGTATGGCTTTATAAGCTGGCATACTTGATATTTACCCAAGATGAGCGTTTATACTGGTTAAGTATCGATGAAGACTTGGACTACTTGTATCAAGTTATTGTATGTAAAGATACGATGCGTGGTCGCTTAAAATTAATGATAAAACAACGTTATGCTCCCGTTGATTTAGCATGTAAAAAACAACAAAATAGCGTGTGGGAATGTAGAGTGGTGCACGGAGATACATCAATCCGAGCAGAGCATATAAAGGTTCAACGTGAAGGTGAGGAATATACTGCCTGTTTTCTGGACTAATCCAGCCAGTGGCTTAAGTCGCGCTGTAGCAGCACTTCCAAATCTTTAATGTCATCGTGGAAAAGATGTTTTAATTGGTCTCGTGTAGTATCCAACATGGGTAGCGTAGTATTTTGTTCAAGGTTTTTCTTGGTCAATGATGCCATCATATTGCGTCGAAACCTTTTCGGAAGAAAAGGTTTTAAAGCTTGTTTCAAAGGGTTATTTTTTGTGAGCAAGTGATGAAGCCATATATGCTTAGGCTTGCCTGATTCATTAAAGCGTTTTGATGTATCTAAGGTAGTCGAACTATTAATATTAAGAAACTCTAGTATTTCTTTGATAACCTTTTGTGGGTTTTCTTGCCACTCTTCATATATAAATATTTTGAGTTGTTGTTGAGGGAAATATTCATAATAACGTGCAAGCTGTTTGGCATAAAGACCTTGCGCAGTTAAGTGCCAGAGAGGTGCCCAGTTTTCTTGAATTCGCATTGCTTCTTGGGCGAGAGCTTCTTCAAAGGTTGCGCAAGGTTCACGGCCTTCTCTTTGCATATGCAAAAAGGCGGAATATGCGAGGTCAATGGGGTTACGGAGAATGGCAATCATTTTCATGTCAGGCGCATATTTAGCGATATTTTTAGCCGCTATATCTGAGTATAAATAAACGGTTGATGCTTCACCTCTAGCTTTATGTTGTTTGCCAGACATAAATAGTTGCTGGTATGCTGACAAAGATGTGATGCGGCAACTATTGCCTCGCATATCACCAGGGCCTTGGTAGTTGACTTTTTGCCCTTCTAAGGCGAAAAAATTAGGCTCTTTGAGGCTACCCATAAAAATATCGGGGTGCATTCTAAGGTATTGGAATAAAGATGTTGTACCTGATTTTGGTGCACCAATAAGTAAGAAGTTTGGCATGTTTAAGTGAGGCATTGTTTTATCCATTCGAGATGAAGTTCTTGCCAAGGGGTTGGTTGGCAGGGTGATGCAGATACTGATGCTAAAGCAACAATATAATGCTTTCGAGGTGTGGTGATGATATGTTGCTGAATCTTATAGCTATTGATGTTTAGTGAATGATTGTTTTCTAGAGTGTTTATTTGCTGAAAGGGATAGTGAAAACCAAGCCCGATAGCCTTACTTGCCGCTTCTTTTTTTGTCCACATTTCTAGGAAAAACAATTGTTTCTTATTGTGAGATAAGGATTGAAAATATTCCCACTCTTGTGGATGAAAACATTGTTTGGGTAGGTTTTGGGTTTGAATGTCAGTGTTTTTGTATTCAATATCAATGCCCACATCATACTGGGTTGAAAGTGCAACGATTAACATGTGTTTTGTGTGCGAGACATTAAAATAAAGGTTTTGATTTTTGAGGTAAGGTTTACCATATTTGGAGGTATGAATCTGAAGGTTTTGTGCTGGTTCATGCGTATGACACCCTAAAATGAGTCTCAATATTGCACGTGATAACACCCTCTGCTTACGCACGTTTTCTATCTTTTGCCGGCTTATATGCTGCTTTTCAGTAGTATTAAGCACACTATGATATAAGTCAGGTATTAAGCTTTGTATTTTATCAAGGTGAATTGCATATAGATCAATCATGGAGCATGATTAATTGTTGTTTGGTATTTTTGCTAAACGCTGGTTAATGCTTTGTGCTAAACCTTTGACTTGCGGCTCACGAACTACGGTGTCATGCCGCCCAGGTACTTTGATAACTTCGAGTTGGGGGGCAAGCTTTGCCCAGCCTCGTTTAGGGTCTCTAGGTGAGCCATCGGGTGCTTCTGCAGCAAGTAAGGCTAAAATATCTCCCGTATAAGGTTTAGGTATATAAGCTTTGCGAGCAATGGCATTGGCATCCCAGATGTGTTTGTAAAAACGTTTTTCTTGGCCAATAAATTGATTGCCTACTTTCTCTTTGATTGCCCATGTTGTGTTTTTTACTACTTTAGTAGCAAAACGCCCTGTTTTTCTTTTTAGGGTGTTTAGTAGGTCGCCTTGTTTTAGCTTACTTTTAACTTTATTGAGTATGCTGTTATTTGTAAGGTCATTTTCATCCATAGCTAACATAGAGCTAGGATTACGTGCATCCAGCAATACAACTAAAGCCACGTCATCACCAGATGCTTGTGTTTGTTGTGCCATTTCATAGGCGATAAGACCACCTAAACACATACCGCCAAAGATATAAGGACCTTGAGGTTGTATTTGCCTAATTTCAGATAAATATTGGGCTGCCATAGCTTTAATACTGGTTAGAGGGTCTGATTCACCATCTAAGCCTTGGGCTTGAAGCCCATAAAAGGGTTGGTCATCACCAAGATTTTTGCACAAATCTTGGAATATCATAATGTTACCCCCTGCACCATGTACACAGAAGAATGGCAGTTTCGTGCCTGTTTCACGCATGGCCACCAAACATGAAAAAGATACCTCTTTAACATCTTCACGCAGAATATCAGCGATGGCATCAATAGTTGAAGCTGATTTCAGGGTATTTTTATCTAAAGTTCTTTGAAACTTTTGCGAAATAGCTTGGCTAATAATCTCAATCTGATTGTCTTTAGCTTGCAGGTCGTCAAATGTGTCGAGCATTCCAATTTTTGGTTGCTTAAACTGCTGTTGCCAAATATCAAGTAAATCTAATTCAATTTCATCACGGGGTGGGATATATGTCATCTAAATTCTCTTAAGCCATATCTTTAATGCTTTGGTAACCAAATAAAGCGGCAGTTTCTAAAGTGTCATCACGTAAGAAGTCACTTTTGTATGTCTCCTTCCATGTGTGTGCTACATTAGGATTGATATTCTGGTGTTGATAGAATTTACGGTCACCAATCATAATGCCATTTTCGTTGACACTTTTTACCATGCGTTGCTCACTTTCATCATAAGGATTTATCATAGATGGATGATAATCAATATTTAAGAAGCGACATACTTGTTGCATGCTGGTTTCAGGTGATGCTGTAAGTTGCTCAAATGTGAGGTGCATTTGCCTGCGCATAGGAATGTCTTCTAAGCCCTGTTCAATGGCTTGGTGGGAGCTTAACCAATTGGCCTCGGCAAATTGCTCAGCTTCAAGGTCGAGTTCAAATGGAAATAACATATCAGAGCGTTCTTCAGTGTATGATTTAATCATGCCATAAGGGTGACGGGTCAAATGAATATACTTTGGTGATTCAAAAAGGTTTTCAATTTGTTCAACCACCAAAGGGTAAGATGCATTGAGGGGTGACTTGTCGACCAATATTCGATCGCCTATGCTTGCTTGTATTGCTGCATACACTGAGGAAATGGGTGCATCGTTTACTTCCATTTCTTGCAGTAAATCTGTTGCTTCTTGTTTATCACAACCTTTGGCTTCCATCAAAGCTTGGATGACACCTTCTTGCATAAAAAAGGCTAAACGCTCACCTGTCTGCAGGGTTCTTTGTTGCATGGATGAGAAGGGTAACAAGTTCAACTCTTGGGGTGAAAATAACTTGGGGTGCCCAGCTAGCATGATGCGCAATAATGTGGATCCAGAGCGCGGTGGAGAGAGAATGAAAACAGCAGGTTCAAGCTTGTTTGATAGTGGAGAGGTTGTGCCCATGTCTGTTTTAAAAAGTGTTTGAATGGCTTGTTGGTAGCTCTGTAGTTGCACGTCACTCAGAGGTTGCTGAGCTTGGTAAGATTCTGCTGGATCAAGTTGTTCAGCATAATCCATGATTAAGTGAATTTGTTTTTTATAATTTTTGGTCAAGTAGCTTGCAAGTTCTACAATGGTGGGAGCATCAAAGAGCGCTGTCATTTGTAAGGTGATGCCAATTTTCTTCTGAATGGGTTCTATAATACGCACTGCAACAATAGAGTCACCACCCAAATCATCAGTAAAATGATCGCGAATACCAATAGGCTCAATATTTAAAGCTTGCTCCCATATTTTTGTTAAAGCTATTTCTACCCCTGTTCTGGGGGCTTGGTATTGATCAGACACAAGTTTTCTCCTGACTGTTTGGTTTATTTATCATCTGTATAAGCACCATAACCATAGTAGGCATATTTACCGTAGCCTTTAACACTAAGTAAATCGGGCACGAAACCATTAAGTAAATACCCGTGGACAGGGTGATTAATATTCTCAAAGCGTCTGGCTGCGGCAAGAATATCTTCAGTGGAATTTTCTTCAGCACGAACTACCAAAAAGGTTGAACCTACTTGTTCTGCTATAATTGTGGCATCAGCAACAGAGAGTACAGGTGGTGTATCCATAATGATGAAATCATAGTCTTGTTCCCAGGATTTCATTAATTTTACAAACCGCTGTGACATCAATAAATCAACAGGGTTTGGTGGGTAGTGACCTGAAGTAATGAGAGTTAAGTTTTCATCTACTTCATTGAGGAAGGAGGCACTTGTTTCATCGCTTGCTAAGAGCTCAGATAGCCCCGGTGTTTTTTTCACATTAAAGGTTTCTGCGAGGTAGCCTTTGCGCATATCGGTATCAACAAGCAAGACACGTTTGCCACTTTGAGCCAATAAGTAGGCCAAATTGGCAGAAACAAAACTTTTACCTGCATTTGGGCTAATGCCTGAAATGGCAATACTATGTTTTTTTGTATCGACCAATGCGAAGTGTAAGTTGACCACGAAACTTCGCAGCGCTTCAATAGTGACATTTTTAGGCTCTTCCTTGGCTAGAAGGCTACTGCTTTTAGGTAATTTGGCTTGTTTTTCTGTGAAAGGAAGCACTGCATAGACCACACCACCTGTTGCTGTTTCAATATCTTCTGCTGTTTTTACGCCATGTTGTAGTGATAAGCGTAAGACGATGATAACTATTCCCAACATAAGCCCTAAGAATATTGCCACAGCAATAACTATTGAAGGTACGGGAAAGATAGGTTCAAAAGGTTTTTCTGCTCGGTCAATGATTCGAATGTCACCAACTGTACCAGCTTCCATAAGCCGCAACTCTTGTGTGCGATTCATGAGGTAGGTATACATTTCTGTGCTAACGCTAACCTCTCGTGTAAGTTCTAGGAACTCGCGTTGAGTTTCTGGCAGTGTTTGCATTTTATCGGACTCAACTGCGAGCGACTTTTCCAGTGCAAGAATTTTATTATCCAATGTAATGATATTGGGATGAAAATCAGAAAAGCGTTGTCTCAAATCTTGTCTTTCTAGTTTAAGTTGTTCAAGTTGACTTTGAAGCATAACCGTACGATCTAATAAACCTTTGGTTTCTTGCTCTATAGATACCGTACCATGTTGTGACTGAAAGTTGCTTAGGGCACGTTCTGCCAATGCTAAGTTTTCTTTAGACTTTGGAAGGTACGTTGTTAAAAAAACTAGCGTTTTCCTTGCTTCCTCCGCTTTTCTAGCAATGTTTTGTCGTGCGTGTTCATCAATAATGCTATTTACAATGCCCACGGCCAGTGCACTATTTGAATTGTTATAGGTAATCTGAATGACACCTGATTGTCGCCCAAGCTCACTAATTTCTAGGGTACGCTGTAAGTTAATAATCGTGTCATATCTTGATGATACAACCACTTCAAATTCAGTACCTGCTCTTGCACGTAGTTGGCTAACATGTATAAAAAATTGTTTGTGAGAAAGGTGTTCTCCAACCTTGCCCTTGAATAACACCTTTCCATCAGGGTCTGCGAGTTTAAACATGTTATGCTTCAAAGCTGTGAGGATAAGGGTTTCACCAAATAGTGATTTTGGTACAGATAAAGCATCAATTTTCAAAGCTTCACCTCCCCATCCATAAGACTTCATCCACAGCCAAGGGGATACAGGTTTTTTAACACCCTTATTGATGGCAGCAGCAATACCACCTATTAGGAAGAAACGTTTGACATGTGTTGATATTTCTAAGTGAAATTGATCAACAGCCTTGCCAACAACGGAGCGTGAGCGAATTAACTCTATTTCTCCATCGGAAGGTAAAGTGCCTGTTAGCATGGCTTCAATAGGCGCAAGCTGACTGCTCATTCCTTTTGATGATTGATCAATTTGAATGAGAGCGTTGACTTGATAAATAGGTTTGCCAATTAAAAGAAAAAGAAGCGCACCAAGTACAATAAGTGTTGTCACAAGAGCAATAGTTTTCCAACCACCTAAAATAGCGTTGACAATATCAAGCAGCGCAACTGCTTTTTCAGGTGTGGGAGCAGGGGTGTGTTGTGTCATAAGTTGAATAGCCTTTCAATAAAATAAATGTTTGTGTTGGGTTTAATAATCATTTGAATAAACGTGCCAAACTTAATGCTTGAATGGTCGTTGCAAGATTGTTCATGACGCGCCCCCAGCGTGCAATATTACTACTAGATACAAATATAACATCTTGAGCTTGGAGTTCAAATTGGTTGCCTAGAATAAGCCCTGTTGGCGTAGCTGCGTCCAAATGGTAAATTTTCACAGATACTTTCGGGTTGTTTTTATCTAGGTTTTCGGTAAAACCGCGTAAGACGTACACTTGGCTTGGGTTGGATGTATCATTATTGATGCCACCTGCATCAGCTAGTGCGCGCGTTAAGGTATATCTTTGGAAGCCAAGCTGTTTACTCCCTGGTATTTTTACCTCACCCGTAACAAAAACAATATTATTTGAGCTATCGGGAACAAACAGGTGGTCTCCCGCTTTAAGTGAGCGGTTTTCAGAAAGCTTGCCTTGAGTTTGCAATTTAGAAATATCTATAGTTTCTTTTGTACCATCGTGATGGATTAAGAGAATATGACTAAGGTCAGCCGAACTTTTAAGGCCGCCAGCTTCATTAATTGCAGCAACTATGTCTAATGGTGAAGCGGTTAATGCAATAGTGCGTGGAGTATTTACCTCACCAGTCACATAAACAAATTGGCTTTTATACTTTGCAATGCGAACATCAACTTGAGGTTTTTCAATATAGTGACTTAATTTTGATGCGATTACATTCCTAGCCTCTTCTACTGTTTTTCCAGCCACTGTGATTACACCGACATAAGGGTAGAAGATACTACCATCATTGCGCACGACATTGCCAATCAGCTCAGCAGGTGGACTAGCTCCTGATGGAATAGTTAATTCAGGATGATCCCAAACAGTAATAGCCAAAACATCATGTGGTGCAATACGGTATTCAGGTTGTTTTGGTTGACTTGTTACAGCTTCTGGTGCGATTTTTTTTGAACTTTTATCCTTAACTTGTGATATGATAAGTTCTGGGGAAATGGGAATAATATCGATTACTGAATCAAGGTTAGATATTTCTTTTGCGTTGGATTTGGAGGGTGGAACCATGCCAGGACTTAAGGCGCAACCAGCTTGTGTTAATGTAAGCAAAATGAATAAAAAGCGAAGGGTCATGCATGCTCCTGTATGTTTTTAATTAATTGTTTAAACTTATGCTTTAAAGGGTGGCTGTCAATAATGCTGGTGTCAACTATTACACAACTATTAAATTATTATTTAGAGAATTAAAAAAAAGCCTGTAAACACTAGGCTTACAGGCTCTTATCGGTCTTCTTTGTTTCTATAAATGGTGCGCCCACTTGGACTCGAACCAAGGGCCCACGGATTAAAAGTCCGCTACTCTACCAACTGAGCTATAGGCGCATTGTCTTTCAACGCGGCGAAGTATGGTGTTCAAATTCGCGCTGTCAAACATAAAAATTCGACTAGGAGTTTTGCTCCCTTTTAATGGCGCGATAACCAATATCTTTACGGTAGAAACCACCCTTCCAATCAAGGTTTTCTAAGGCTTTGTAAACAGTTTGCTGGGCTTCTTGCACAGTGTTTCCTAGAGCCGTCACGCCAAGTACGCGACCGCCGCTATTGATGATAGCACCATTTTGTTCGGCAGTGCCTGCGTGAAATACGGTTGTACCCGCAGCTTCAACGGCATCAAGCCCGCTGATAACTTGCCCTTTTTCAAAGCTTGCAGGATAACCTTCTGAGGAGACAACGACACACAATGCTTTTTTATCATTCCATTCAAGGTTCACACCATCCAAACGTGATTCAGCAGCAGCAAGTAAGACTTCACCCAAATCAGATTGGAGGCGGCTCATCAACGGTTGGCACTCAGGGTCACCAAAGCGCACGTTAAACTCTAAAGTTTTGATGCCTTTGTCTGTGAGCATCACACCAGCATACAAAGTGCCAATAAAGTTGGCTCCGCGTGCTTTGAGAGCGGCAATAATGGGTTTGGCAATG
>JALUWH010000095.1 GCA_027019685.1 Ghiorsea sp.
CGTTCGGACAGGTATGTGATTCAAACAGGCATCGATACCACTAAAATTGTGCAAACCTCAAAATTGGTTTCACAAATTACTGGTATGCCTATCCAAGCCAATAAAGCGATTGTAGGCGCAAATGCGTTTGCTCATGAATCAGGTATTCATCAAGATGGTGTGTTAAAACATAAAAAAACTTATGAAATCATGACTCCTGAATCAGTGGGTTGGAATACCAATCGCATGGTATTGGGTAAACATTCAGGGCGTGCAGCACTTAAAGCACGTTATATTGAGTTGGGTGTCGAACTTGATGATGAGCAATTGGTTGCTGTGTTTGCGCGATTCAAAACCTTGGCGGATAAGAAAAAAGATATTTTCGATGAAGATTTACAAGCTATTTTGAATGAGGATGCGGAAATCAATACCGAACATGTCAAACTTGTAGCGTTGCATGTGGCATCGGGCACTAAGGATGCACCCGTTGCAGCAGTGAAATTGGATATTGATGGTGAAATCTTTGAAGCAACAGCTAAAGGTGATGGTCCTGTAGATGCAGCATTTAAGGCGATTAAATCTTTGGTTGAGCCCAACGGTAAACTTTTGTTGTATTCTGTGAATGCGATTACAGCAGGCACAGATGCGCAAGGTGAAGTAACTGTTCGTTTGCAAGATGGTGATAGAGTGGTGAATGCACAAGGCTCGGATACGGATATTGTGGTGGCATCAGCCAAGGCATTGATTGCGGCTCTTAATAAGTTACCGAATATGCATGCAAGAGAAGTACATGCACAATATTCTGGTGTATAAACAATATGTCATTTCGACCGAAGTGGAGAAATCTAATACAAGACCTCTCAACTTCGTTCGAGGTGACACTCGTCTTTTTACTACCGTGGGGTTTGATTGGATGTTTTTTAACCGCAAAGGACACGAAGTTACGCGAAGGTTTTTAAAGTAAATATGCTTTTACTCTGCGTAACTTTACGAACTGTGATGCATTGCTTTAGCAAGAAGCCTACCCCTTGCGGGTGCTGCGGTTCAAAATATGGTGTGGCTTATGTCTAATAAAATCATTGCTTATACAGATGGTGCATGTTCAGGTAACCCTGGCCCTGGCGGTTGGGGTGTTTGGCTTAAAGCGGGGCATCATGAAAAAGAATTGTGCGGTGGTGAAAAGAACACCACCAATCAGCGCATGGAGCTGCAAGCGGCGATTGAAGCCCTTAAAGCTTTAAAGAAACCATCGTCGATTACGATTGTTAGTGATTCTAAGTATGTGTTGAATGGCATTACAGACTGGATTCATGGTTGGAAAAAGAAAGGTTGGAAGAATAGCAAAAAAGAACCTGTAGCTAACCGTGAATTGTGGGAAGCTTTGGATGCCTTAAATCAAATGCATGATGTGGATTGGCAATGGGTGAAAGGACATTCGGGTGATGAAGGTAATGAAAGGGCAGATGAATTGGCAAGGCAGGGTATTCCAAGTTGAGTTGTGGTTATAAAGCTACCCCGTCAGGTTTTACCTGCCACCCCTTCATACCTGAAGGGGAATATGAACGCTCATTCCCCTCTTGTTAAGAGGGGTGTCTGTTTACAGACGGGGTGTTTGAATGAGATATAAAATAGGATAAAATAATATGAAAATGTTGATTGATTTTTTACCAGTGGCGTTGTTTTTCATCGTGTATAAGGCTGAAGATATTTACTTGGCGACGGCGGTATTGATTATTGCCAGTGCCATTCAAACTGTGGGTGTGCGGCTATGGAAAGGTAAATTTGAGCAAAGTCATGTGATTACATTGGTGCTTGTGGCGGCATTTGGTGGTTTAACGTTGTTTTTGCATGATGAAATGTTTATCAAATGGAAACCATCGGTGATTAACTGGTTATTTGCAGCGGTTTTCCTAGGTAGTATGTGGATTGGTAAGCAACCTATCATTCAACGTATGATGGGTGGGCAAGTTAGTCTGCCGCAACATGTATGGTCCACATTAAACGTGGCTTGGGCTGTATTTTTCACCTTTTTAGGCTTTTTAAACCTCTATGTGGTTTATAATTACGATACCGACACTTGGGTCAACTTTAAACTATTTGGGTTGATGGGTTTAACCGTTGTATTTATTATTGGGCAAAGCCTATATATGGCAAAATATATCACGTCTGAAGATACTGACACCATTAAAACTGACACATTAGGCGACAAAGACTGACAAAAAGTGTCAGTTTAAATGGGTTAAGTGTGTAAATACAACAAGTTTGTTTGGCATAAGCATTGCTCAATGGTAGGTAGGTATCTTAGGATGCTAAATATGTTTAATTTATAGGAGATCAATTATGACAATTGATAAACAAACACAAAAAGGTTTCACACTCATCGAATTGATGATTGTTGTTGCCATTATCGGTATTTTGGCATCGATTGCGATTCCACAATTCTCAGCTTTCCGCGTAAAAGCATTTAACTCTGCAGCTATTGCTGACTTGCATGGTATTAATCTTGCGCAAGAAGGTTTGTTTACCGATTTTCAAGAGTATGGTTCTACGCAAGCTGTGGCAACTGCTAAAGGTGCAGCTGCAGGTATTGTTATCAGCACTACTGTTCCAGGGCAGCTTTTGAGAGCAACTGCAACTGCAGCCACACAAAGCATGCCTCTTACCATGAGTACAAATGTAACAGCGATTTCAAATACCACAGCTACAGGTGCAGCTGCAACATCAATTGCTAAACATCTTAATGGTGATAAAGGTTATGGTGGTGAGACTGATCAAGCTGGTGTTTATTGGATTAAATCTAAAGAAGCTTTGAAAGTTGCAGTTGGTGCGATTGCTGGATCATCTTCTACTTCGACTGCAGATTTGAAGGGTGTGAAAGCTACAGCAGCAAAACTTGACCTAGCATCACCTTGGGTTGTGATGTAATTTAAACCTTTTTAGGTTGTTGTTAATATGAAAGGGAGAGCATTGCTCTCCCTTTTTTTGGATTTTTGAATTAGGTTAAGGAATATGATTGTATTTGAGTTGGTTCATAAAACATACCCCAAACAGGTGGGTAAGTCAGCAGCGAAACATGCGCTTAAAGGTGTGTCGTTTGCTTTAAAGCAGGGTGAAACACTAGGCTTGATTGGGCAGAATGGTGCAGGGAAAAGCACCAGTATTCGCTTGATTATGGGTTATATGACTGAGGATAAAGGCAGTGTTTCTGTTTTAGGGCATAGTGATGCATCACCTAAGGTTCGGCGACGTATTGGCTATTTACCTGAAACATCATCATTTCCTGATAATTTAACCTGTATGGAGCTATTACGTTTTGCAGGTCAATGCTGTGATATGAAGAAAAAGGATATTATTGCCCAATCTGAACGATTACTGAAACGTTTAGGCATTTGGGCAGATAGAAATCGTAGGTTAAGCCAATACTCCAAGGGTATGCAGCAACGTGCTAGTTTTGCAGCAGCCCTAATTCATGACCCAGAGCTATTGATTCTTGATGAACCCATGAGTGGATTAGACCCTATTGGGCGTGCTGAAATTATTGGTTTGATTCAGGATTTGCAACAACAAGGGAAAAGTATCTTGTTTTGTTCACATTTGCTGGATGATGTGGAGCGTATTACCAATCAAGTCGCAATTTTACATAAGGGTGACTTGCTTTATAATGGTCAAATTAAGGACTTGTGTGCGCAGCAATCCGAATGGGATATTGAGCTTAGAAGTGGTGAGGTGATGACTGTAAACCATGAGGATGCTATTCCTGCTTTGCTTAAAAAACATGCCGATGAAGTGATTGGGGTGGGTAGAGCTACAGAAAGTTTGCAAGATGCATTTGTGCGAGTGGTGGAAGGGGCAGCATCATGAATCGAATATTTGCTTTGGCTCGGATTACATTTTTAAATGGTTTGCGTAGAAATGCTGTTTGGGGTCTTGCCTTGTTTGCGCTGCTTTTTGAAGTTGCAGGAAGCTTGTTTATGGACTTTTTTGGGCGTGACCTTGGTAGGGTGATTGTTGATTTTCAGTTTTCAATTATGTGGTTAGCTGGTATGTTGTTTATTCTTTTTTATGCTATTCAAGCTATAGCATGGGACGATGACCATAAAGCTATTGATAGTATTTTAGCCCGCCCGATTTCTCGTATAGAATATGTACTGGGTACTTTGCTGGGTTTATTTATTTTGCTTCTTTGTTTTGAAGGGCTGCTCGGTGTTATTGCTTATGCACAAATCATTATTATCAAACCTATGGTGCAACAAGGCTACTTTAATATTTTTGTATCATCGCATTATTGGATAGCGTGGTTTGCTTTACAACTTATGCTCGTAGCATTGCTTGCTGTTGCTATGCTTATATCTTCGGCTATTCGCGGAGCTTTTCCTGTGATGTTGATGACTTTGGCTTATACCATGATTTGTTCAGGTTTGCCTGTAGTACGAGAATCATTACAACAAAAAGAGCAAGCTACAACACAAGGCTTGGCAGATTTATTACAAGCCATGAGTTTAATTTTTCCTGACTATGGTTTGCTTGATTTAAAGGATAGCGTGGTGAGTGAAGAAAGTTTGGTTGCATTGATGGGGACACCCGTTTGGATGCCGTTTAGCTTGATTGCGTTATATACAGTGGTGGTTATCTTTTTAACCTGTTTGATTTATCAGCGCAGGGATATTTTATAATATGCGAATGCAGCGTTTGCTTTATATTGTTATACCACTGTTGGTTGTTGGCATGTATGTACAGCTATTTTATACGCAAGAAAAGCAGCAAAGTGTCAAAGAAGTACGGCTTATGCCAACCATGCCAACGCAAGTCTTTCAGATTCTTGGGCATACCTATATGCAACAAATGCTTGCGGATATGCTATTTATTAAAGTAGCCGTGTTTTACGGTGGTGGGCATGATATAGAAGCCAGTGTGGATGAAATGGCAAATCACTTTGTAACCATGAACAAACTAAATCCTAAAATGATTGATTTTTATTACCGTACAGAAGCTGCCCTTGCTGACAAGGGTGATGATTATACCAATATTACCAATAAAATTCTTGAAGTAGGGTTAAAAGCTTTGCCAGACCAAGTGCCCATTCCTTATTTTGAAGGGTTTAATTATTATTATTATCTTGATGAACCCGTGAAAGCGGCAGAATTATTGCGTTTGGCTTCAACGTATGATGAGAAGTATCAATGGCTTGGACACCTTGCCAGCACATTATTAGCCAAAGGCGGAAGCATTCGTGCAGGACTCACTTGGCTTAAAGGTATGTATGCTAGCATGGAAGATGGTGAAGAAAAAGAACGGTATGCGGCCGATATTCAAGAGTTTGAGAAGGCGATGGTTGTCCAGGTTGCATTGGAGCGATATGCCACAAAGTCAGGTGGTTTGTATCCAGAAAAACTATCTGATCTTGTGCCAGAAGAGCTGCGTATGTTGCCCAAATTTAGCGAGAAATTTTATTTGGATTATCAGCCGCCTCAGCTTTTTTTAAAGGTGAACGATAAGCGTCATAAGTCTTAACCTTAATGTGTTGCTAGAATAGCACTCCAAAGCAGAACAATGATTGCAGAAGTGATGTCTCTACCCCATGCCAACCATAACCACCAAGATGTTTGATGTTGTTCCGCTCGCATAAGTTTGTATGCCGCACGGAGTGAATGAATCAGAAATAAAACACCAAATATCCATGCTGATTCATGTTTTTGCAAGGTAGAGATTGAAAACATTGCCATCAAGCTTACCCAAAGGGTTGCATCTATAGCTTGTTTGAAGTTGGTTATTTTGTACAGCATGCTGTCCATGGCTACAGCTACAAGCAGCTGAATAACGATGCAGGTTAACCATGTTGGAATGAAAATATCGTATAACATGGGGTTTTGAAAGATCAGTGTGGGCAAAGGCCATAAAAGTACGGGTAAAAAAAGCACAGTATGGGTAAGAATATATGCGACTCTTAAATGTCTAGGGGCGTTGGGTTTAGGTGTATGTGTTTGTGACACAGTTGCGTTGTTTTCCATGATTTAATGTATGCTATGTTCGGACTGTGTATCATCCAGTGCTTGTTCGTCACTGATGGTATCACTTGGGATAGCATAAGCACCACTTGCCCAATTGCCTAAGTCTTGGGTTTGGCAGCGATCGCTACAAAAGGGGAAGTTGTCACTGCCGTATTCCACAAGAGTTTTGCAGATGGGGCATTTTACGGTGAGTTTCTTATTCATGATATAGGTACCGCCATGAGTGCATAAGGTTGATTATGTGTAATGTCATGCTCGACTTTGCCGGGTAGCCATTGGGAAAATCTAAGGCGTACCACAGTACGAACTCCTGAACAACTTGGTACGATACCCTGTGCAACAGCCTGTTCAGGCACACCAATAATCACCAAACCAATATCATCTTGCGCTGCTAAGGTGATTTGGTCATAACCAGCATTGGCAATACGCTGTTGCCAAGGTACATGGGCATGTAACATGGTGTTGAGATGTTCAATGGCTTGAATCATAGGCTCAATGGTGGTGTAAAGTTTTTGTGCATGTTCACCATGCTGCCAAAAAGGATGAATCACTTGTGGTAAAGAAAGTTTATGACCAAGCAAATCTTGTTTGCGAATACTGTCTCTATAAGCCTTTAACCAACCATCAGCATTGAGGAAGTCTATACTTGATGATGTGCTACTGCGTACTTTTTCGGCTGAAGTTGCAATTTCACGACAAGCTTGAACCAATTTTTGTTCAAACTCGGGGTGTTTTTCGCCTAAATTTTTAAAGTGTTTTTGCATGCTTGAAAATAGACTGATGATATTCGGAATTGCTGGTTTTTTATGTCTATCCCCAACGAGCAAAGCATGAATTTCATTGCTTGCTGTGAGCCATAAAAATGGCGACTGGTTTTGCAGTGCTTGTTGCATGCAGCGCAGGGCATCACGCAATTCAATCAAGGACTGCATACGTGGTGTAAGTGCAAAAGCGACGGGTATAAGGTTTTCTGTCATATTTTAAAGGCGTGGCACGGAGCGAAATACAGGCGCAATATCATCAGAGGCATGGCGAGATACTTGTAAATCATGAATAAGACCTGTACCAAGTCGGTACACCCAACCGTGAATACTTAAAGGGCGACCTTGTTCCCATGCGTTTTGCACAATGCGAGTATGAGATAGGTTTTCGACTTGTCTCATGACATTAAGCTCTGTCATACGGTCAGAAATATCTTGTGGAGACAAGTCTTTCAAATCATCGTAATTTTGATGGAAATTATCACGGATACCACGAATCCAATTATCTACTATACCAAAATGTTGCGAAGTGATTGCAGCTTGTACACCACCACAATCATAATGGCCTGTGACAATAATATGCTCAACTTTGAGTACATCCACGGCATATTGTACACCCGATAAACAGTTTAAATCTGTGTGGTGTACTTGGTTGGCAATATTACGGTGCACAAAAATTTCACCTGGATCCAAACCAACAATTTCATTGGCAGGTACGCGGCTATCCGAGCAACCAATCCACATATATTTGGGTTTTTGCTGCTCTGATAAGCGTTCAAAAAAATCTGGTGACTTTTCTTTGCGTTGCTTTGCCCATGTCTTGTTGTTTTGTAGAAGCTGCTCAGGTGTTGGCATGATTTATACTAACCAGGCGTCAAGCTGCCCTTTTTTATCCAGTGCATAAAGTTCATCACAACCACCGACATGTTGATCATTGATGAAAATTTGTGGGATGCTGCGCCCACCATTGCTTCGTTTCATCATTTCAACACGTTTTTCAGGCTCTTGTTGTACATTGTATTCAATAAAATTTAGACCACGTTTTTTGAGTAGTGATTTGGCTCGTACGCAGTAAGGGCAGTAATCGCCAGAATATATTTCAATTTTTGCGTTGCTACTCATATCGTCTCCTAAGTATTGCTTGGTGTTCTAGCCAAGGCAAAGGCAAATATGGGATGTTGTATTTTTTTCATCACCTTACAAGCATGGCGCAGCGTAGCACCTGTGGTTAAAATGTCATCCACAACCCATATTTTACCTTGTACATTGCAGTTCGCCAACTGTATTTGGTAGTCGTCTGTCAGCGTGAAAGCCTTACGTAAATTACTCAGGCGCTGTTTTCCTTTCAGTGCTGATTGTCGGGTGTGATTGCCTGTGCGGCGAAGTAGGGTATGGCAAACTTGGCTTGATGTGACTTGGGCAATGCGTTGGCATAAATCTGCGCTGTGATGCAAACCCGAACGGCGCATGCGATATAAAGGCATGGGTACGGGAATTAATAAGTCATGGGGTGAGAAAATCTGTTGCAATGTTGGTGATGAAGATTGTAGTAACCAGTGTAAACCTGTGCTTTGACCTTGCAGTTTCCAAGCCAATAGTGCGGTACGAACAGCATCACGGTAAACAAACAGATTGCGAGTGTGTTTTTGCGGAGGAGGCTGTGTTAAACAATGTCCACAAGGACCTGGAGCCAGTGATTCAGGCATGCTTACACCGCAATGGAAACAGGTGTTTGTTGGCGCAATATGTATGCCTTGCAGGCAGTCTGCACAACAGCCATATGGTGTTGGTGTAGGCTGGTCTATATTCAGGTTTTTCTGGCAAATAGGGCAAGCAGGTGGAAAAATATAGGGTTGTAAATGTTGAAGTAAACGCGTTGACAGCCTGAACATGACAAGCAAGATAGCGAACATGGTTGATACAAGCAATTGGTTTGATGTACTTTCAGAGACACGGCAACGTAAGCTTTTAGCGAGCCAACGTGATGGCTTATGGATTAAAGTGCAGGGGCAAAAACTGCTTAATTTTGCATCCAATGATTATTTAGGTTTAAGTACCAACTCTCAAGTATGTGCTGCGGCAAAGGCTGCAATCGACACTCATGGTTTGGGCAGCGGAGCATCCAGACTGGTATCGGGAGATGACCCTTTATTGCATGAGTTTGAGCGTGAGTTTGCTGCATGGAAAGGTTTTGAAGCATGTTTGATACTTGGTTCAGGTATGTTAGCAAACATGGGTTTGCTGCAAGCTTTAGCCGATAGGCATACACATATATTTAGTGATAAATTGAATCATGCTTCATTGGTGGATGGGGCAAGATTATCGGGTGCAAAAGTACATCGTTATGCCCATTTAGACTTGAATATATTGGAAGCACAATTACAAAAAAATATCGCAGCTAAACGTATCATTGTCTCTGATGGTGTATTTAGCATGGATGGTGATGCTGCTGATGTGCAAGCTCTGATAGACTTGGCAGAAAACTATGATACAATCGTAGTGATTGATGATGCACATGGTACGGGCACAGTAGGTTTTGATGGCAAAGGGCTTGTGGGGCAAGCAGGTTTGGCAGGGCATGCGCGTTTGCTTGAAGTGGGTACATTGGGCAAAGCATTGGGTAGTTATGGGGCTTATATTTTGGGCTCTGCCTCTATGATTGAAGGCTTAAAACAGCGGATGCGCACCTTGATTTATTCCACAGCATTGCCTGTGTGTGTATTGGCTGGGGCAAAAGAAGCTTTAAACATCATACAACAAGGCCATTTAATCAAAAAACTGCATCAGAATATCGATTTTTTTCTTGAAAACACACAAGGACTTCATTTATTACCATCACAAACCGCTATTCAACCCATATTGTTGGGTTCAGATAAACAAGCCTTAGATGCAGCACAAAACTTGCGCGAAGCTGGTTTCTTTGTACCTGCAATTCGTCCGCCTACCGTGCCACAAGGGCAGTCGCGCTTGCGTATCACATTATCGGCGGCACACCACAAACAAGATATTGATGGTTTGATCAAAGCATTACACGCTTTATAGAAGCTTTCTTATATTGTTATTCCCACACAGGGGCGGCAACGGTCTAACCCACAGAGGGTGGAATGCTTCGACTACTCTTAGCATGACAATAAACTTCTGCGTATTTCTGCGTTCCTTTGCGTCCTCTGCGGTTAGTTTTTATGTTCATTTTTTGTACGAACAAAAAACGAACCAAAAAAGTCGCCCCAAATAGCTGTGTGTTTCTTCGCTGCTTAGCAAAAGCGGGTGCAGAATTAGAACATTCTGCTTCATCCCTTCTTTTGCCAAACACCTCAGCACAGCTATAGCAGGGGGAGGGATGATTGTAGCTGTCTCAACCTTGTCATTTCGACCGTAGCGGAGAAGTCTATAAGATGCTTCCACCTTGGTCGGCATGAGAATAAACCTTTGCGTTATCCGCGGTCAGTCGATGCCCATTAACCTCGGCTAAACACCCAGTTTTTATTATCGGATAGACTAGGGTTGTAGCTATAACCATCCATATCAAAGTTTTTGATGGCTTGTACATCGCTGATACGGTTTTGAATGATATATCTTGTCATCAGACCACGTGCTTTTTTGGCATAAATGCCAATCACTTTATAAGTACCTGCTTTGTTTTCTTTAAAGGTTGGCGTAATGATATTGGCTTGCAGCAATTGGGGTTGGATAGCTTTAAAATACTCAGTAGATGCAAGGTTAATCAGCGTATCATCTGCTTGAAGCTCAAGGTTGAGTTGTTCAGTGATGGTATCACCCCAAAAGTCATAAAGATTGCTGCCTTTATCATTGGCAAGTCTTGTTCCCATTTCAAGGCGGTAAGGCTGCATCAAGTCTAGCGGGCGAAGCATGCCATATAAGCCTGATAATATGCGTAAATGTTCTTGGGCGAAGTTTATATCATCATTGAATAATGTTTGTGCGTCCAAACCTTGATACACATCACCAGCAAAACTAAATAATGCTTGTTTGGCATTGTCTGCCGTAAATGGTGTGTGCCAACTTTGATAGCGTTGCACATTCAAATCAACAAGTTTCATGCTTAGTTTCATGAGGTTAGCAATATCAAAAGCATCTTTTTCTTGTAAAATATCAATCAATGTTTGTGCTTGTTGTAAAAAAGAAGGCTGTGTATGGGGAAAGTTTTGAAGCGCAGAGCCTTCATAAAGTTTCTTTGCAGGTGAAATAACAATACGCATAATAAGCTATCCTTGATGTGAATGATGGCAAAGTTTATCGCTACTTGTTTTAAAAGTCTTGCCTTGAGCGTAGTAAAAAATATTTTGACGAAAGTAAAATGATGGGCTATTAATAGATTAACGAGTACCAAAATAATTATTGGTATGCCATGGAACGGAGTTATTTCATGTTATTAAACACAAGTGAAATTACAGTCAAACGAGAAAGTAATATGCGTAAAACTATGCATGTTTTTTCGCATGATTTGCGTAATCCTTTGTTGAATATTCAGGCGTTGGTGCAGGAAGCAACCACACTGATTCAAGATGCGACACAGGCAGAGCGCACTGGAAGCAAAGAAAGCTTGTCTTATATTTTAGGTCGGGAGCTTCCCGAAATTCTTGAACTTTTAAACCATAGTGCGAGTCGTATGGATGATATGGTCTTGGGTGCCAATGAAATTTACCATTGTTTGTTTGATGAGCTTGAATGTGAGTTTGTGGATATGCACACGGTATTCATGCGTTGCTTTGCTCAATTAAAACTTGCAGACGACAACTTGGAACTGGACTGTGTGGGGCTGCCTGCTGTTTATGCAGATGTTTTGGCTGTCAAACGTGTGGTGTGGGAGCTGTTATGCAATGCGAAAAAAGCCATTGATGCTAGAGAAGACCCTTATTCACGTGTGATTACAGTAAATGCTAAGCAGGAAGGCAATATGATAGTGTTTACAGTGGAAGACTATGGCTGTGGTTTAGAAGAGCATGAAGAAAAAAGTGCGTTTGAATCTTTTTTTACAGGTAAACATTTTGTAGGTAATACGGGTATGGGGTTAACTCGTGCCCAAGCATTGATTGAGCGTCATGGTGGGTGTATGAGTATTGCTAACCGTAAAGGTGGTGGAGCTGTAGTGAGCTTCTCCTTACCCAAATCACCTTGATAGACACATTGTAAAGAAAAAAGGCCTGCTTATTACTAAGCAGACCTTTTTTTGTATCGTTTAATGTTTATCGTTTGATTTGCATCAAAGAAGATAACATTTGGTCGGTGGTTGAGATGGTTTTCGAGTTTGCTTCATAACCACGTTGTACCACAATAAGTTTTACAAATTCACCAGCCAAATCCACATTGGATTGTTCTAAACCATAAGGTGTAATCGAACCCATGCCACCATTACCTGGTTTTTCCAAAATAGGTGAGCCTGAAGCAATGGTTTCTTGTTGCAGGTTGTTACCCACATGGTTAAGCACAGCATCATTAGGGAATTTTGCCAATGCTACTTGATACAGTGAGCGGCGCTGTCCGTTGGTAAACACACCAAATACACGACCTGTTGAGTCGGTTTCTAATTTGTCTAAGAAACCTGATGAGTAGCCATCACGCACGATTTGCCGTGTGGCAAATGTGCCTGCCATTTGTACAGTGCCATTTAAACCGTCACCAAGAATAGCTTGTTGGTCATTGGTGGTTGCATCACCAAAGTTGAAGTTTATCGTAGAAACTGCGGCACTGTTCCAAGGAAAGTTGATACCAGGGCCAATTTCAGTGACAAGTTCACCTTGGCTACCAAAAACAAGTTGATTGCTCGCTGGTGCAGTGAGCACATTGCCAGCTGTAACATTGGTGCCGGCTGGGAATGTACTGGTGTTGACAACAACAGAGCTACCCAAAGCAGCGCTCACAGTTTGCCCAGCCAAGACATTGGTACCGTTAATGGTGACAGCTTGGTCAAATGTGGTGTCGCCTGAAATCTCAGTTCCAGCAGGTAGAGGCAATGCAAGTGCAGGGTTAGTGGTATTGAAATTAGTCGCTGTATTGCCAACAATGACTTGTTGTCCAGGTATACCACCTGCTACATCTGCACCATCCACGCCCGCCTGCCAACTCCAAGTATTATTGGCTTCTTTGACATAATAAACACTGACCGCATGTTGCTGTCCCAATGAATCGTAGATATTAGCTTCAGCTTTGTAGTGGTAGGTTGCGGCATTGTTCGGATCAAAGGCAACGCCTGCATTATAGACTGCAGCATTAGAATCTAATGTAACACCGACATCAACATTGGTGGTGGGTTGCGCTTGAGACGCAAGACCACCAAATGTGATGTCAGTAATATTACCCGTGGCATCACCTTGTTCATTGGTTGCCCAACCTTGTACCACAAAACCTTGTCCATCAATGAGGTTGGAGTTTTTATCCAAGATAAATGAACCTGCACGTGTGTAGTAGGTTTGCCCACTGGCGGGGTCTTTAAGAGCAAACATACCATTGCCATTAATCGCCATATCCGTTGCGCTGGTAGTGTTCTGAATCGACCCTTGTTGTTGGTCGCGTGTAATCATGCCAATGCGCACACCATTACCCACTTGGTTGGCAATGTTGGAGCGTGTTACCCCAACGGTTTGTGATAAAACATCAGAAAACACCACATTTTGAGATTTAAAACCCAAAGAGTTGATGTTAGCGATGTTATCACCAATGACGCGAACACTTTCACCGAAAGCTGATAGTCCACTGGAACCTGTATAAAGTGCGTTGTAAATACCCATAATAATCTCCTATATGAATGTGTTATAAATTAAACTCTTACTTCTGTGACATTGGCAATGCTGGTTGGTGTTCCACCAACAATGAGTTGTATACCTGAGGACGACATGCGAACGGCATCAACCACACCTGAACGTTGAATCGATGCGGTTACTTGTTGCCCTGCAGCATCAAAGGCTGCAATATCAATTTGATAGTCACCCACTGCGACAGGGTTGCCGAAATCATCTTTACCATCCCAGTTAAGTTGCTGACTACCCGCTGGCAATGAAGATAAAGACATATTACGGATAGGGGTGCCCAAGCTATCGCTGATGGTGATATACACATTGCTCGCATTATTATCCAAGCTGGCACTAAAGGGTTGGTTTACGCCTGTATATTGAATATTACTTTCATTTATCATCACGGTGTGCCCTAGATAGCCTGCAGATGCTGTATCTAGGTTACCGTTGCTGCCACCTTGACTTGCAGTAAGCTGAGCAAGATATTCATTGGTATATGTTTGTTGTTCAACCATATTAAATTGCGCTAACTGTGAAGACATTTGCGTGGAATCTGCAGGGTTTAAGGGGTCTTGGTTTTCCATTTGTGCGACAAGCATTTTAAGGAACACATCTTTAGTACCTAAGTCTTGCTGGCTGCTGGGTGCAGGAGCTGGTTGCGCACCATAATTATTTGAGACGGTTAATGGCATGTTATTCTCCTATGCTAAGATACTAAGGTGACCTTGGGTTGCGAGGTTCACGCCTATTCGTGTATTTTGTTCGTCATTTGAATGGGTAAGTGTTGTAGCATCTAAGCTGTTACCTGCTGTGGCACTGTTAGATGCTTGCTGGTTACCACCTTGTTGTTGCCCGCTTTGCTGGTTCATTTGCATGGAACAGCCGCCTAAATCTAAACCTTGTTGTGCCATGGCTAACCTTAGTTGTGGCATTTGCTGTTCAAGGGCTTGTTTTGAGGCGGCTTGATCAACGGTAAACATGACTTGTATGTGTTTGGCTTGATCCATTTGTATGGAAACTTGTACTTTACCTAAGTTAGCAGGCTCTAGTTGTAGCTCTAAGGTTGTATTGCCCGTTTTGGCGGACTTTACAATTTCCAGCATAGTATCTGCGGGGGTAAATGAACGTTGTGACTTATATGCCAATTGAGCTTGGAAATCTAAACCTTTGGCATTTTTATTATCCATTCTTGCGGAGTCTAATAAAGACATATCGGCATCACGTTGGTTGGAGTTCAAATCCTGTTGTGATGATGTGTTGTTATCAATTGTTGCTATGTTGACAGCACTCGGGCTGTTTGTTGCGGCAACAGTATTTGCGTTAGTCGCCTGTGCTTGTTGGGTTTGGTTGCCAGTACGTTGTTGAATGGCTGCGATGGCAGCTTGACTTGTTTTGATACCATCAGTGGTTTGTTCTATGGCATTGTTTACTTGATTATTTTGTTGTGCAGTGATGTGTTGTTCAATTTGTTTGCTTTGCTGAATGGTTAAAGGCTGCTCGCTAGGTTTGTTTTGTTGTGTGTTTTGCATGTTTGCAGTAAAGCGTTCTGTATTTTGCTGTTTGTTACTTGAGGCTTCAGCTAAAAGCTCTGGTGAAATGGTTGAGGTTGTGGCTTGTGATGTTGCACGGTTGACTTGTTTTGCTTGTTGTTCATCGACAGCGCTACCATTTTTATTGGTATTGATAACCAGTGGCGTAACTTGTACCTCTTGCAAGGATGCAATGGCATCGTTGGCATCAACTTCACTGGTGTTTACAGGAGTATCTAGAGTTAATGTTGCAGTTATTTTTTTATCAGTAACAAGTGTTTTACCAGCTTGTGTTTCACCAGTTTGAAGCAAGCGATGTTGTTTTTTAGCTTGGGCTAAGATGTGTTGTACATTCTTATCGACAGTTTGTGTTTCATTTGTTTGTACCAAGTTATGTTGTGGTTTTTTATTTG
>JALUWH010000096.1 GCA_027019685.1 Ghiorsea sp.
AGACATATCAAAATCAGCTTTATTGTATGCAGGCAACATACCCACCGTTGCAATGCTAAGCGCAAGATTTTTTACGGTGTTAATACCAATATAAATCACAGCATGTTTCATTGATGTAATTTTTCGCGGCAAGCTATAAAAGGCAGAGTTGACCAGCTTTAACATTTTTGCCGTCATCACAGGGTCGTGCTCAATTGCTTCCACAATATCTTTTGGCGCACAGTTCATATCTGAGGTAAGCTCTAATACCTTGTGTACACTGCGGGGAAATGCAGGCATTGCCTCGACCATGCGCTGTATATTTTCTTGTACTTCATTATCCACTGGGGTCATGATTTTCACCTTTCACACATTGCAGTTCACATACACTCCAATGGTGACAAGCAAGAACATCGCCACTTCTCACGTATATAAATCAGTGGTAATTACATCAAGTCTTGAGGGTCGACATCAATTTTTCGGCGTACCCCTGAAGGAACACGTAACTTTTTAATCAGTGGCAGTAGCTGCCATGGCAAATGCTGCCTTGTCTCATCACGAATAATCAATTCAAAACGAAAACGTCCTGATAAACGCTCCAAAGCACATGGCATAGGGCCACTCACCTTCACTTCATCCCAGCTTTGTAATGCTTTTGCAAATTGATTGGCTGCCACAATCGCTTTTTCATGATAACCCGCAGAAAATACCACACGCACCCATCGGGCATAGGGCGGAAAATGTGTCAGTTGACGAAGCGTTAACTCTTCATCTAAAACGTCTTCTGCCTTACTTTCATCTAACCTTTCAAACCATGATGCATCAGGACTCCATGTTTGTACCACCACCTTGCCTGCTTGTTTACCACGACCTGTACGTCCAAATACTTGTGTCATTTGTTGCCACCAACGCTCTGATGCCCGAAAGTCAGGTAAGTTCATGCCCAAATCAGCATTAATCACACCAACCAAAGTCACATTCGGAAAATGATGACCTTTGACCAACATTTGCGTGCCTAATAAGCAGTCAATATCACCTGCCTCAAACCCTGTTAATACCTGCGTCAAATCTTTGGGGCTACGAATCATATCCCTATCAAACCTTGCCAACCGTAACTCAGGCAAGGCGGCTAACAAATCATCCTCCAAACGCTCTGTACCTGAACCCAAGGGTAAATAAGCCTGCTCACCACATTGGTCGCATGTTTGTTTCACCCGCTCTTTGTAATCACAAGTATGACAGCGCAACACGCCTTCTTTGCGGTGCAACGTTAAACGCAAACTACACAAGCGACATTGTGGCACATAACCACAAGCCGTACATTGTAATGCTGGCGCATACCCTCTGCGATTAAGATACAACATAGCCTGTTCACCACGCGCAAAAGTTTCTTTAAGGCGTTGTAAAAGCTGTGGTGATAATACCGATGTTGAGCCACGCATATCGATGATTTCAGGCTGAATTTGCGTGTGTTGATGCACACGTTCTGTCAAACGAAAACATGCCATTTTACCTTCTTTCACTTGCCGCCAACTTTCCAAGCTGGGTGTTGCAGAGCCCAGTACCATTGGAATCTTCAAGGCTTGTGCCAAGAGTAATGCCATGTCTCTTGCCGAATACATTACGCCATCTTGTTGCTTAAATGATGTATCATGCTCCTCATCAATTACAATCATGCCAAGCTTATTTAAAGGCAGGAATAAAGCAGAACGTGTACCCAAAAGAACTTGCGTATTCTCTAAACCATGTCGCACAGCAATTTTCTCACGTGATGTTAATCCTGAATGCCAAATAGAAACATATTCAAATCGTTCAGATAAGCGTTGTTTCCACATCGGTGTCAAACCAATTTCAGGTACCAAGATCAGCACCTGCTTACCTTGTGCAACCAGCTTTTCAGCAATTTGCAGATAAACTTCAGTTTTCCCTGAACCTGTACGTCCAAACAATAAGGCTGGGTAAAACACATTATTTTCACAAAGTGCATCAACAGCTTGCTGTTGCGATACGCGTAGTTGTAACCGCGTTTTTACACGCGTTGTATCATCAAGCGGTTTTTCCCACACTTCTTCAAGTGCCCCTTCTCGCACAGCCTGAAGCACCCGCCATTGCAAAGCACGTACTGCGCAGTGTTTCGCAATGCTTGCTAATGAAAGAGCTCGTTTACTGGTAAATGCTAAGGCTAAATCATCATCAATATACAATAACAACTCACGATTTAAACACTTGAAACGCCGTTGTTTGTCCAGCGCTGCCCATGCCAAGGCCAACTCATACATCTCCCCAGTAGTACGTAAGTAGTAATGACTTGCCCGTTGTAACCAACCCCAATAATCATCGCTATATAAACTTTTATCATCTAAACGGTCTAAAACTTGTTTTAAATCAGACGTTGTCTCTTGTTCATCCACTGATGTCATCACTTGCTCAACAACAGCAACCCGTTTGCTATGACCAAAAGGCACAGCAATGCGAATACCAACTTGCGGTTCACCTAAATCATCAGACCAAACATAATCAAAGCTTTGCCATAATGGTGCAAACACAATTGCCCGAATATAGGTGCAGGCTTTCTCCTGTTGTAGCATGGTTACAGCAAACGTTTATCAGGGGTAAACTCAGGCACAAGCTGCTGTAATAATTGAATCAAGGCTGATACATCCCGATGAGCACAAGCCTCACGAATTTTCGCTAAACGTTGCTGTACCTCATCCCAATCTACTTCACGAACATCGGATAACATAATTTTAGCATGTGTTGTTCCTTGTAGTGATTCGGCTTCGTGAAACAACTCTTCAAACAACTTCTCACCTGGTC
>JALUWH010000097.1 GCA_027019685.1 Ghiorsea sp.
TATTCGGAGAAGGTCTTGGTGAGCGGATTACAAATATAGATAAAATAGAACAACCGTTATGGAGAAGGGTTCTCAATCTATGTGTTTTGCTGTTGGTAATAATGGTAATTAGCGGGGTATTTTATTATCTATTTAGTTATGCTTTATAGGAGTAAGAATGTATAACGCACAAAAAGGGGAGGCTACCCTTTTCACCTTCTTTGATAGGAAATAAACTCGAACGAGTTAAGTGAGGCATGAAAAATGTGTCATGAATAGGTTGTGGCGCGTGAGGATTGACACGGCAGGGATTCTGAGTAGAAAGCGCAACCAATTCGCACACGCTTCTTCCGTTGTGCCCTAGAGAAATGGGGATTGGAAGCGTGGAGGAAATAATAACAATCGGAGCACATTAAAATGTCTCAATTTACTATGAAAGCACTGCTAGAAGCAGGCGTACACTTTGGTCACCAAACCCGTCGTTGGAACCCTAAAATGGCACCATACATTTTCGGTTCACGTAACGGTATCCACATCATTGACCTACAAAAAACATTGCGTATGGCAAACGAATCTTATGATTTTATGCGTGAACTAGCTGCTGCTGGTGGACGTGTATTGTTCGTGGGCACTAAACGTCAAGCGCGTGATGCAGTAAAAGAAGAGTCATCTCGTGCAGGTCAATACTACGTGAACCATCGTTGGTTGGGCGGTATGTTGACCAACTTCCAAACAGTACAACAATCTGTGCGCAAAATGAAAGAATTAAAGCGCAAAAAAGAAGAAGGTATTTTTGACCTTATCACCAAAAAAGAAGCATTAAAATTACAAAACGACCTTGATAAGCTTGAACGCACATTGGGTGGTGTTGAAGAAATGACGCACTTGCCAGATTGCTTGTTTGTGATTGATGTGCAAAAAGAAGAGTTGGCTGTGAAAGAAGCACAAAAATTGGGTATCCCAGTTGTGGCTGTTGTGGATTCAAACTGTAACCCAACAGGTATTGATTATGTTGTTCCAGGTAATGATGATGCGATTCGTGCTGTGCGTTTATTCTGCAGTAAAATTGCAGATGCAATCATTGAAGGCACTGAAACTTTCCACTTGGAAAATGCTGAAGATGGTGCTGACATCATCGAACAAATGGCAAACCAAGCTGAAGAAGCTGTAGAAGCACCAGTGGAAGAAGTCGCTGAAAAACCTGCGGAAGAAGCTGCACCAGCTACTGAAGCAAAAGCTTAAATCGAAAAGCATAACCTAATAAAATTTATACATAGCTAGAACGCGCCGAAAGGCGCGTCAATTGGATGGAGATAGAAATGGCAATTACAGCTGCTGACGTAAAAAAACTGCGCGAAGCAACAGGCGCAGGCATGATGGATTGTAAAAAAGCACTCACTGAAGTGGGTGGTGATTTTGATGCTGGCGTAGACTACTTACGTAAAAAAGGTCTAGGCGCTGCAGAGAAAAAAGCAGGGCGTGTTGCAGCAGAAGGTATTGTGGCAACAAAAACCAATGGTAATGCTGCGGTAGTATTGGAAGTGAATGCTGAAACTGACTTTGTAAGTAAAAATGACCAGTTTGTAGCATTTGTAGATAAACTGGCTGGTTTTATTCTTGAGAAACGTCCAGCAGATGTAGCTTCATTGTTGGCAATGGATTTTGATGCTGGTTTAACCGTTGAGCAAACATTATCACAATTGATTGCAACCATTGGTGAGAACATGAGCGTTCGCCGTTTCCAAGTTTTGGAAACCAATGGTGTGGTTTCTGGTTATATTCACGGTGCAGGTAAAATTGGTGTGTTGGTTGCTGTTGAAGGCGAAGCTGATGACGCGCTGGCAACAATTGCACGTAATGTTGCTATGCATGTTGCAGCGGTAAACCCTGATTTTATTTCTCGTGATTCTGTGACTGATGAAGCGATTGAACGGGAGCGTAAAGTGTTGACTGAGCGTGCGTTGGCAAGCGGTAAACCTGAAGCGATTGTTGAGAAAATTGTTGCAGGGCAAATGAATAAGTTTTATTCAGAAAACTGCTTGTTGGATCAAGCTTTTGTGATGGATACTGATAAAACTGTTGCTCAAGCTGTGTCTGGTGTCCAATCAGGTGCAAAAGTAGTTGCAGTTGCTCGCTTTGCTTTGGGTGAAGGTATCGAGAAAAAAGAAGAGGATTTTGCTGCTGAAGTTGCAGCACAAATCAAAGGCTAATCACAAGTTAAACAATTATGATTGCCTCAGGTTTGTTTTTGAGCAAGCTTGAGGCATCTTAAATTTTTAAAGACGCATGTTGGTATCAAAGCTTTAAGGAGTTCGTATGGCATCAAGCACCAAATATAAACGGGTATTACTCAAGCTATCTGGTGAGGTATTGATGGGTCAAAGTGGTTATGGTATTGATCCCGATACTATTAATCGTTTGGCGAGCGAGCTGATTGAAGTGCGAGATAGCAAGGTGGACTTAGCTATTGTGATTGGCGGTGGTAATATATTCCGTGGTAATATGGGTACGGCTTCTGGCATGGACAGAGCAAGTGCTGACTATATGGGTATGATGGCAACGGTGATGAATGCGATTGCCTTGCAAGATGCGTTGGAACGACAAGGCGCTAAAGTTCGTGTGATTTCTGCGTTGCATGTTAAAGAAGTAGCAGAACCTTACATTCGTAGACGCGCCGTGCGTCACCTTGAAAAAGGTCGGATTCTTATTTTTGCCTCAGGTACAGGCAATCCTTATTTTACAACAGATACAGCCGCGAGTTTGCGTGCGATGGAAATCAATGCAGATGTGGTGCTTAAAGGCACTAAAGTAGATGGTGTTTATACGGCTGACCCAGTTAAAGATCCATCCGCAACACGTTATGATACGCTGACATTTACAGAGGCATTAACCAAACAATTGGGCGTGATGGATGCCACAGCTATGTCATTATGCCGAGATAATCAAATGCCTATTGTGGTGTTCGATGTGACCACGCAAGGGCAAATGTTAAAAGCTGTGATGGGCGAGTCTGTGGGCACAGTAGTTCAGGAGAGTTGAAATGTTCGAAGATTTGAAAGAACGGATGAATAAAACGATTTCGGCGCTAAAAACAGACTTGGCAACAATTCGTACAGGTCGTGCGAATGCAGCTCTGTTAGATCACGTGCGTGTTCCATATTATGGTTCAGATGTTCCTGTGAGCCAAATAGGCAGTATTTCAGTGCCTGAGCCACGTATTTTGATGATTACACCGTGGGAAAAGGCTGTGTTAAAAGACTTGGAAAAAGCATTGTTAGCTTCTGATTTGGGTTTAACGCCTTCCAATGATGGTGAGGTGATTCGTCTTATTTTACCAGAGTTAACAGAAGACCGCCGCAAAGAATTTGTAAAACAAGCCAAATCACTATCTGAAAAATCAAAAGTATCATTGCGAAATTTACGTCGTGATGCCAATGAAGCAGTGAAAAAGCAGGTGAAAGAAGAAGGTTTACCTGAAGATGAATCCAAACGTTTGCAGGATGAAATTCAGAAAATTACAGATAGCTTTGTCAAAGAAGTGGATGCTGTGATTGAGAAAAAAGAACAGGATATTTTAACTGTTTAATGTCTTCTGCTGAAGGGCTGTCGTCACAACGTGTGCCCAAACATGTTGCTATTATCATGGATGGGAATGGTCGCTGGGCAAAAGCTCAGGGGCTCTCTCGTCTTGAAGGACATAAGCAAGGTGCCAAGCGCCTTAGGGATGTGATTCAATGGGCAAAAGATGCAGGTGTAAAACAAGTTTCATTGTATGCTTTTTCCACAGAGAACTGGAAACGTCCCAAGTTAGAAATTGCAGGTTTGATGACACTTTTAGCAACAATGTTGCCTTTAGAAGTGCCCAAAATGCAAGAGAAAGGGGCTAGGCTTTTAATCTTAGGTGATATATCCAAGTTTCCATGGATAGCACGTCGAGCTTTAAATAAGGCTGTGCAAGCCACAAAAGATAATACAGAAGTTGATGTGATTTTATGTCTAAATTACGGTGGTCAACAAGAGATTGTTGATGGCGTAAAGTCTTTTTATACATCCTTTGATGATGAGCAAACGCGTGCCAAGGCTTTTTCTGAGCTTACCCCCGAAACACTTTATCAATTTTTAGGTAGGGATGATATTTTACCTGTAGATTTATTGATTCGTACGGGTGGTGAAAAACGTATCTCCAACTTTCACTTGTGGGACGCTGCATATGCGGAGCTCTATTTTACAGATACCAATTGGCCAGCATACAGTCAGCAAGACCTGACTGATGCTTTGCAAGATTTTGCGCATCGGGAACGCCGTTTTGGTAAGACCAGTGAACAGGTTCAGGTAGGTGATGTTGATGAGTGAACTTAAGAAGCGGGTTATCACAGCAGTTTTCTTAATTGCAGGGGCAGTATATTGGATGTTTTATACATCAGAGGGTGTATTTAACTTGCTCACCGTAGGTTTGGGTTTGTTGGCAGTTGTAGAGCTACTTGCCATGCTTTCTTTGGGTGTGGGGCTGCTTTATGTAGTCACCTTGGCAATTCCTAGTTTGTTTTGGATTTGGAGTTCAGATACAATTCCCGTATTATTTCCTTTGTTAACCCCATTGGTTCTTTGGTTACTTATTTTCTTAGCCACACATAGACACAATAACACACCTGAACACTTTGCACGTTTTGTGTATTTACAAAGCATGACCATGTTATTGATGTTATTTTGTTATACTTTAATTGAAGTTCATCATTTGCCAGATGGTATTTTGTTTTTATCGGGTGCTTTTTTGGGTGTGTGGGCAGCAGATATTGCAGCTTATTTCACAGGTAAAGCTATGGGTAAGAACAAGCTTTGCCCATCAATTAGCCCTGGTAAAAGTGTAGAAGGTTTTATGGGTGGTTTGTTTTTTGGTACGTTAACAGCGGCTGTTTTTTGGGTGCAAATGTTAGCTATGCCGATGTTGACCGCGCTAGTGTTGGCTTTGTTATTGGTGGTAATTTCTGTGGCTGGTGATTTGGGCGAATCGGCATTGAAACGTGCGGTAGGTGTTAAAGATAGTGGCCGCATGCTGCCAGGGCATGGTGGTATTTTAGACAGAATTGATGCTTTACTACCTTCGATTCCTTTTGTTGCCATGTTGTGGATGGTGGTATCATGAATAAACCCATGCAGTTAACCATTTTGGGTGCCACAGGTTCGATTGGTACGAGTACGATTGATGTGATGTTACGCCACCCTGAACAGTTTCAGGCTTATGCTTTGGTTGGACATAAAAATGTCACTTTAATGCAAAAACTTGCAGAACAAGTAAAGCCTGCCTTTGTTGTGATGACGGATGAAGCAGCTTATCATGATTTAAAGGGTAAACTTCCTGCTACAACAAAACTTGAATATGGCATGGATGCTGCAGAAGCTGTCGCATCTGCAGATGAAGTGGATATGGTGATGGCAGCCATGGTTGGTTCGGCTGGTTTGCCTGCAACACTGGCTGCGGTTCGTGCGGGTAAACGTGTAGGGCTTGCCAATAAAGAGTGTTTGGTTACAGCAGGTCGTATTTTTATGCAGGCTGCTAAACAATATGGTGCAGAAGTTGTACCTGTGGATTCTGAACATGCTGCTGTGCATCAAGCATTGGCAGGTCACGATAGAGGCTCGGTTACACGGATTATTCTTACTGCATCAGGAGGTCCTTTTCGTAATCGTGATCCTGAAAGCTTAAAGAATATTACAGTTGAAGAAGCCGTTGCTCATCCGAATTGGAGCATGGGCGCGAAAATTAGCATTGATTCAGCAACCATGATGAATAAAGCACTGGAACTGATTGAAGCCAAATGGCTGTTTGATGCCAAAGCAGAGCAATTATCTGCTATTATTCATCCGCAAAGTATTGTGCATGCTATGGTAGAATATAGAGATGGTTCGGTATTGGCTCAACTTGCAATGCCTGATATGCGTTCGCCTATTGTATATGCTATGCAGGCAGAGCCACGGTTAGAGAGTGGCATTCCGTGGCTTGAGTTGGCACAAACGCAACCTTTAGAATTTCAAGCCATTGATGAAGCACGTTTTCCAGCCATGCGTTTGGTCAAAGCAGTGCTTGCAGGTGAAGATAGTTTAGCCATTGCTTTAAATGCTGCCAATGAAGTGGCAAATCAAGCTTTTCAAGATGGTAAGCATGGTTTTATGGATATTGTAAACACGGTTGAAAAAGTGATGGAAAGAACAACAGAGCAACCTGTTGAAACGCTTGAACAAGTTTGGCAGCTGGATAAGCAAGCACGTATTCAAGCTAAGGAAATGATTCCCCTATGTTAGAAACTATTCACACTACACTCTACTTTGTTACTGCGATTGTTCTTTTGATTGGCTTTCATGAGTATGGTCACTTTATCGTTGCGCGTAAACTTGGCATTAAAGTTGAGAAGTTCTCAATTGGATTTGGTCCTTCATTATTTTCATGGCGTGGTAAAGATGGTGAAGTGGAATATGTTATTGCAGCAATCCCATTGGGTGGCTATGTGAAAATGTTGGGTGAAAACCCTTATGAGCAGCTTGAAGAAAACGAAGAGAGTGTTGTATTATCTGAAGAAGATAAAAAGCGAGCATTTAATAATCAGCCTGTATGGAAGCGGGCTGCTGTTGCGGTGGCAGGTCCAGGTTTTAATTTTATATTTGCTATTTTTGCATATATGTTGGTGGCTTGGATGGGTCACCAAGTATTACCACCAGTGGTTGGTTCTGTAAATCCAAATTCAGAAGCAGAACACCAAGGCATTTTGGTGGGTGATAGGATTGTGGCTGTTGATGAAACTAAGGTGACTTCATGGCAGTCTTTTGAAGAGACTTTGAAATTAAATATTGGTGGTGAGCATATCTTATCTATTGATAGGGACGGTCAACACGTATCGTTACCTGTGTACTTATCACACCCTGCAAAAGATGCGTTTTTGTCAAATGTGGCAGAAGAAGTATTGGGTCTAGGTCTGGGTTTAGATATTCTTATTCAAGAGGTTATGCCTGGCTCTCCAGCTGAGAAAGCTTTACTTCAAGCAGGGGATCAAATATTGGCAGTTAATGGTGAACCTGTAAAATCAGTACATGGCTTGATTGAAGTGATTGGTGAACATGCAGGGAAAACTGTACAAATGCAGGTGCAACGCGGCGGTGCTCAGTTGCAGCTGGTAGTGATGCCAAAGGGCAATGAGGCAGGACGAGGTTTGATAGGCGTGCGTCTAAGTGCAAAACCTTGGGCAGCACCTGAATGGCAACGTAAAGGTATTTGGGAAGGTGTGCAGTATGGTTTTGTCCGTACTTGGGAAGTCACTGTGATGACGGGTGAAATGTTCAAGCGTATGGTGAGTAGCTCTATATCTGCAGATAATTTGGGTGGTCCGATTGCTATTGCACAAATGGCAGGTAACACAGCTGACCGTGGTTTGGTGTATTTCATTATGTTCTTGGCCTTCTTTTCAGTCAATTTAGCGATTCTAAATTTATTGCCTATCCCTGTTTTGGATGGTGGTATGTTGCTGTTTTTAGCTATTGAGCAAGTTCGAGGTAAAGCCTTAAGCCCAGAAATGCAAATGCGTTTCCAAATGATAGGGATGTTACTGATTATGACACTGATGTTGTTTGCATTTTATAATGACATTATGCGACTATTTCGAGGATAAGCATGAAAGAATTTGGGTTTAAGGCATTAGTGGGCTGTTTGTTGTTGTTGTCGTTTGCACGGATTGCAATTGCAGAAGATACGGTGGTAGCGGTAGCTATTGAAGGTAATCGTTATGTGGAAACACCAGCGGTGATGGCAAAGGTACGTAGTAAAGTTGGTTTACCACTTGATAGGCGTGTGATTAGCCAAGATGTTCGCCGCTTGTTTGCAACAGGTTACTTTTCCGATGTTTATGCTGAAGGTGAGCGGGTAGATGGTGGTATTAAACTTATTTATATGGTGAAAGAAAACCCTGTTATTGCCAGTGTTTCCTTTGAAGGCAATAAGGAATTATCAAATAAAAAGTTAAGACCTAAAATGAAGATTAAACCTGGTATGATTTTGAGCCCCTTGGTGGAAAGTATTGATACCAATATGATACGCAAAGCTTATTTAGCCAAGGGCTATTATCAGGTGGATGTACATATTGATGCAACACCATTGGATGATGGACGCGTCGATGTAAAGGTCACCATTGATGAAGGTACAGTCACCCACATCAAAGATATTCGTTTTATTGGTAACAAGTCCTTTTCAAGTGAGAAATTGCGTAATGTCTTGGCTTCTTCAGTTTCAGGTTTAGGCAGTTGGTTTAGTAATAATGATGTGTTTAGCCGTAGGCGTTTTGAAGCTGATGCACAAATGGTTCGCATGTTCTATCAAGATGCAGGTTATTTGGATGCCAAAGTTGAGTCTACACGTTTGATGTTAACGCCGAATAAAGATGAGTTTTACCTATCGTTGAGTATTTATGAAGGTAAGGCATTTACGGTTAGTGCGATTGAGTTAACAGGTGATGTTACACCATCCAAAGAAGTTTTGATGGAAGATGTGAAACTGAAACAAGGTGAACTGTATTCGTTAACCAAATTACGTGAGTCAATTCAGGCGATAACAGAAAAAGTGGGTGATGAGGGTTATGCATTTGCCAATGTAACACCCATGTTTCATAGAAATTTAAAAGATAATACTGTTGTGATTGAGTTTGATATTGAAAAAGGGCGTGAAGTTTATGTGGAACGCGTTGAAATCCAAGGACACAGTAAAACCCAAGAACATGTAATTCGACGTGAGTTAAGGCAAGCAGAAGGTGAGCGTTATAGTGCGAGCAAAATCCGACGCAGTAAAGAGCGTTTACAACGGATTAGCTACCTTTCTAAAAGCAAAGTCTCTACACCTAGAGGTAAAGCTGCGAACACCGTGGATATGAAGTTGGATATTGAAGAAGGTAAAAGTGGATCTTTTTCTGCAGGTGTTAACTACTCGCAACTTTATGGTGTGGGTTTTGTAGGAAAAGTTTCTGAAAATAACTTTTTGGGTGGTGGTTATAAAACAAGTGTAAGTGCAGATGTTGGTGGAGCAGTGAACAATTATGATATTAGTTTAACCGACCCTTACTTTTTTGGTGAAGATGTAAGTGCTTCGTTACGTGTTTTTCAAAATCAAACGGATATACGAACTATTGTATTGTATAATCAAGATAGTAAAGGAGCCTCATTTAATGTAGGCATGGCATTGAATGAATATATGCGTTATTCGGTGGGTTATTATTTGACCACCACAACCCTTTCTGGTGTCCCAACCACATCATCATTGGCATTGCGTTCGCAAGAAGGGACTTATACTACGGGTGAACTCGTGCAGTCACTTTCGTATGATACACGCAACCGAACACTGATACCGACAGAGGGAAGCTTATCTTCGCTGTCTTTGGGGTATGCTGGAGCAACAGGTGATAGAAAATTTTATGAAACCACAGCTTCAACACAACACTACTTTCCACTGACTGATTTTTGGACGCTACGTACAGCTATGAACTTGGGGCAAATTCAAAGTTATGGAGGGGAAGATGTACCCGTATATCGTAGGTATTCGCTTGGTGGTGTAGGAAGCATGCGTGGCTATAATTATTATGGCATATCTGTTGTTGACCCACAGACATTAGATATTCTTGGCGGCACGAAAAAAGCAACTGCTTCTCTAGACTTACAATTTCCATTGCCTTATATGGAGCAAGCTGGATTTAGAGGCGCATTTTTTGTAGATGCTGGTACAGTTTGGGGTACATCCGACGTTACTTTTGATAAGGGTGCCATTCGTGGCTCCTATGGCTTTGGTATTGAATGGAGTTCACCTGTTGGTCCGATTACTTTAACGTGGGCTACAGCGGTGAATGCGCAGCCTTTGGATGATGTTCGCCGCTTTGAGTTTGCACTTGGTCGTGGTTTTTGAGATAGTTCCCATCTAGATTTTGTTTGAGATAAGTTTGTTTGAGATAATAAGGGTAAAAGGTGTAGTTGATTAAATGAAAAAAATTATCGCAGTATGTATTGTCATGTCTTGTTTGTGGGTAGGTCAAAGTTTCGCTTCAGAGATGAGAATCGCCTATGTAGATATTAAAGTATCAATGGAAAACACCAAGGCTTATCAGCAAGGTGTAAAACGTTTTGAAGCTTTGCAAAACAAAAAAAGAAAACAGCTTGATGCTAAACGTAAAACGTTAACCGATTTGGATAAAGAGTTACAAATGCAATCTATGGCAATGACCTCTGAGCACCTTATGGAAAAACAGCAAAAATTAACACGTTTGAAAAAAGAGTTTGATCGCGACCTTCAAGATGCAACAGATGAATTAAAACGTGAGAAACGCCAGCTGGATCAAGCCATGTTTGGCAAGTTTTATAATGCAGTTAAAACCTATGGTAAAGAGCACAAGTTTGATATTATTTTACCACGATCAGCAATCATTTATGGTAGCAAACCTTATGATATTACAGCTGATATTACGAAAATTTTAGACAAAACAAAGTAAATTTCGTGAGTATTATACCTCTCACACTTGCGGAAGCCGCTGATTTTCTTGGCGGTGAGCTGATTTGCAGTGATTCCAGCAAGGTTGTTACAGGGGTACAAACCTTAATGAAAGCAAAAGCAAATCAAGCTTCATTTTTAAGCAATATGAAGTATAAAAATGACTTGCAGACCACTCAAGCAGGGCTTGTTTTGTTGGGTCAAGATACAGAGTTGCCGGAGAAAACTCCTTTTGCCACGCTTCGTTTGGATAATCCATATGTTGGTTTTACCAAGTTACAGCGCTATTTTCATCCTGCACCCGTAGCAACAGGTGTGGTTGATGAATCAGCTTGTATTCATGAAGGTGCTAAGCTTGCAGAGCAAGTGCAAGTTGATGCATTTGTTAGCATTGCTGAAGGTGTATCGGTAGGTGCAGGTAGTATTATTGGTGCTGGCTGCGTATTGGAACAAGGTGTAAGCATAGGTGAAAACTGTTTATTACACCCAAGAGTTGTGCTTGCTCAAGGCACGCAACTGGGTGACCGTGTTGTGATTCAAGCAGGGGCTGTTGTAGGCTCGGATGGTTTTGGTTTTGCTTGGACAGGTTCAGAGTATTTGAAAATTCCACAGGTTGGACATGTGGTTATCGAAGATGATGTAGAGGTAGGTGCCAATACATGTATTGATCGTGGTGCCATAGGTAATACTGTTATCAAACAAGGTGCTAAGTTGGATAATTTGATTCAACTTGCGCATAATGTTGAAGTTGGAGAGCATACCGTTATTGCAGGGCAAGCTGGTTTTGCGGGTTCAACAGTGATTGGCAAGGGTTGCCAGTTTGGTGCACAATCAGGTGTGGCAGGTCATTTGACTTTAGTGGATGGTACGATAGTCGGGGCTAAAGCTGGTGTGATTGGGGATATCAAGAAAAAAGGTATGGTTTCAGGGTTCCCTGCTGTACCACACAGACATTGGCTGAAAGCCTCTGCTTTGTTTGATAGGTTGCCTGCCATTTGGAATAAAATTAAGCGTTTAGGTTAAGTTTGGAGTAATACATGGCTTTTAATATTGATGAAATAATGGATAGGTTACCACACCGTTACCCCTTTTTGTTAGTGGATAGAGTGTTGGAATTGACAGAGGGTGAGTCCATTAAAGCCTTAAAGAATGTTAGCATTAATGAACCTCATTTTAATGGACACTTTCCTGGTCACCCTATTATGCCAGGTGTATTGATTGTGGAAGCCATGGCACAAGTGGGTGGTTTACTTGCATTGTCAGAAGCCAGTGCTGAACAAGAACATTTGATGTACTTTACGGGTATTGATGGTGTTAAATTTCGTAAACCTGTACGCCCAGGCGACCAAATTATCTTTGAAATAAACATTCTTCGTAAGCGTGGTGCAATGTATAAGTTTAAGGGTGAAGCATTTGTTGATGGCAATTTGGTTTGTTCTGCGACATTGATGGCATCTGTTTTTCCTAAGGACGAAGTGTGACTAAAGCTCAAGCAACAACCATTCATTTAACAGCCGTTGTCTCAGACAAGGCGAGGATTGGTGAAGGGGTAAGCATAGGGCCATTTTGTACGGTAGATGAAGGTGTAACATTGGGTGCGGGTTGTGAGCTTGTCTCACATGTGTCTATTACTGGTCACACCACGATTGGTGAGCATAATACTTTTTCACCCTTTTCTAGCATTGGTGGTGTTCCACAAGATTTAAAATTCCATGATGAACCATCAGAAGTCATCATTGGTGATAACAATACATTTCGTGAGTATGTCACTGTTCACCGTGGTACAGAAGGTGGTGGTATGCTCACCAAAATTGGTGATAACAACCTTTTCCAAACTTATACCCACGTGGCGCATGATTGTCAGATTGGTAATGGTATTGTGTTGGCATGTAGTGCGATTTTAGCAGGTCATGTTGCAGTTCACGATGGTGCGATTGTGGGTGCAATGTCTGCGGTTCATCAATTCTGCCGTATTGGTAAGAATGTGATGTTAGGTGCAACCTGTACAGTGCTTAAAGATATGCCGCCATTTACCATTGCAGGTGGTGGTTACCACATGAGTTTATCTGGTTTGAATACGGTTGGTTTGAAACGTAAAGGTTTGAGCAATGATGATATTCGTGCTCTCAAAACAGCCTATAAAACCATTTTTATGGGTTCTGGTTTATTAAAAGAGCGTTTGACAGAGGTTGAAGGTTTGGCTTTAAACAATGCTTATGTTGATGAATTGGTAGCTTTTGTGCGTAGCAGTGAGCGAGGGGTGATGATGCACTCTAAAAAAGAGAAGGATGTCTAAGTCTAAACGTATAGGTTTGGTGGCAGGTTATGGCGCATTTCCATTGGAACTTGCGCAAACATTGAAAAATCATGGTTACGCTGTGCATGTTGCAGCCATTCAAGAAGAAGCATCGAAGGACATTGAAAGGATTGCCGATACCGTAGCTTGGGTATCCGTTGGTCAAATCAAAAAACTGATTAAAACCATGCAAAATCATGGTGTTACAGAGCTTGTTTTTGCAGGGAAAGTGCAAAAGATTCATTTGTTTCGTAATTTTAAACCCGACTTATTAGCTGCCAAGATTTTATTTCAAGCCAAAGATAAAAAAGATGATTCTTTGATGTTAGGTATTGTCAAAGCCCTTGCCGATAAAGGTATTACCGTGTGTTCACAAACTGAATTTGCAGGTGATATGTTGGCAGGAGAAGGACATTTGTTTGGTCCTAAACCGACGGAACAAATGCTTAAAGATATGCAGTTTGGATTCCCTCAAGCCAAAGCTATTGCAGGTTTAGATATTGGACAAACCATTGTTGTTAAAGATGAAGCTGTACTGGCTGTGGAAGCCATTGAAGGCACAGATGAGGCCATCAAACGCGGCGGTGCATTGGGTAAATCCGATGTTACGGTCATCAAAGTCGCCAAACCCAATCAAGACCTGCGCTTTGATGTGCCAGCGATGGGTGTGGGTACGCTAGAAACCATGGCAACATCAGGTTGCACAGCCATTGGAATTGAAACAGGGCAAACATTGCTGATTGAAAAAGATAAACTTGCAGATACAGCGAATCGTTTGGGTATTTCAGTTGTTGCTCAGGTAAATTGATATATCCCTAAGTGATTTAGCAAAGCCCTTGTAAAATTAGTTTTGGTTATGTTTGTCAATTAATCTTGACAGAGAGTTAAGTATAGCTAATGTGCCGATTCTCTATGGATACACTGACTATATACCAGCGCGTTTTGCAAACTGTTGAATACTTTCTAAAGAATGCTGCACATTTGACGATAAATGAATTAAAGGATTTTGACCCTAGCATTGAAGAGCTTGCTAAGAATTTGAGAACGCTCGCAACTATTTTGGGTAGCTTAGCATCAAGTGGTTACGATGATGAAGATATGGCAATAAACGCACTTCAGTGTTGTTTAGAGCTTGAAAAGCTTGCGCAAATAGTTCAAGATGAGCAAGAGGATGAATTAGAAGAGTTGTTTTTACGTCTTGAAATGCACGTGAAAGCACCTATAAAGTAAGGAAAGGAGTGAATTATGACAGAATTTGAAAAGAAAAGACTTCATAAGGAAGCACATTTGTTACTTGATAAGATTGAAGCTGGTATTTCTTTTATCATTGAAAGCATTAAGGCAAAGAAGAGAAAGAAGGCAGCCTAACATTACAAATGTATTGATTCTAAGGGTGGTCTTTGACTGCCCTTTTTTATGTTTACTAAATGAATTTAAATGTAAATCTTGATTCTCTGATGCAAAAAGTACCCCAAACATACCGTGTTTTAATTTCAGCAGGGGAAAGCTCTGGTGATTTGCATGCTGCTGCGGTGATTCGTGAATTAAAAGCGCAAACACTTGATGGTGTGACGCTTGAAATTGCTGGTATTGCAGGGCCTTTGATGCAAGAAGCGGGGTGTAAACCCATTCGGGATATGTCTGAGCTGAATGTGATGGGCTTTGGTGATGTCATCAAAGCTTTGCCGCGAATTAAGGGCGTGGAAAAAGATATATTGCGTTTTGCAGCAGAATTTAAGCCTGATGTGGTTATTTTGACTGATTTTACCAGTTTTCATTTAGGGCTTGGGCGTAAACTTCGTGCTCAAGGTTTGTTTGTGACCCATTATATTGCACCCAAACTTTGGGCTTGGGGTGCGAAGCGGATTACCAAGTTGCAACAATCACAAAATCGGCTGGCATGTATTTTTCCTTTTGAAGAACAATGGTTTAGCGAGCGTGGCATTCAAGATGTAACCTATGTGGGCAACCCCAGTGCATATGCTTGTCAGGGTGGTTGGTCTAAGGCGGAGCTTAAAAAGCGTTTGGGTTTAGCAGAAGACACGCCGCTTTTGGCTTTGTTGCCAGGTTCACGCCCCAGTGAATTAAAACAACATGTGCAGCTTTTGGCAGATACATTTGTTCGATTACAAAAACAAAAGCCAGAGCTTCAGGCTGTGGCAACGCTTGCGCCTAGTGTTAAACCTGAAGCTTTAAAGCCACTTACTGATGTTGGTGTGATGTTGTTGGAACGCACGGAAGACAACTATGCTTTGCGGGCAGATGCAGCGATTGCAGTGTCGGGTACGGCAACTTTGGAATTGGCATTATGGGATACGCCTACGGTGTTGGTGTATAAAACATCAGCATTTTCGTGGTTTATCGGGCAGCGTTTAATCAAAGGTCGATGTGTGGGGCTTGCCAATATTTTATTGCTTGGTGATGCACCCAGTTCGCAGGGGATTGTTCCTGAATTGCTGCAACATGAAGCGACTATTGAGCATATAGAAAAGGCGGTGATGCCTTTATTGTGTGGTGCATCACAGAATCAACGGCAAGCTTTTGCAAATTTACGAACGTTGTT
>JALUWH010000098.1 GCA_027019685.1 Ghiorsea sp.
CCACCAATCCAACTGTCGTGGATGGTGCAGGTTGACCAATAAATCCACATCCTGTTTTTTCATCTCTGCCATGATATGCAACAGTTGATTGCGTGAATCAGGTTTTCTTAAGCTCCGTAAATCAAAATCATATATTTTAAATGCATCAATACCCTGCACCTGAGGCAAACGCTTTAGAAAAGCTGCAAAATCAGGGTATGAACACCAAATATAAATATTCGCATTCACATATTTCTTAGCCAAAGCCTGTAACACAGGTGTTGCCAACAACATGTCACCCACACCACCAAACTGCCAAACTGCAATATTTTTGACCTCATCAGGTAATGGTTGCGGTTGATGTTTGTTCGCCACTTTTTGCATGGCTCGGTGCAAAAAAAATCGTTTTATGCCTTCAAACATCTTGTGCTCGCTCTTGCCACCAAACAACAAACTTCTGCTCAATTTTCACCCAGTCTGCTGCATGTTTTGCCGCTTGTTTGGCATGTTCAGCAAACTTCGCTCGCAGTTCAGGCTGCGCAATCAACGTGTGTAGTGCTTCACTTAACCCTTGCACATCACCTACCTGCACCAACAAACCATTTTCTTCATGCCTCACCACTTCAGGAATTGCCCCTGCCGTTGTTGAAACCACAGGCAATCCCAAGCTCATCGCCTCCAAAAATACAATGCCGTATCCTTCCCAATACGATGGTAGCACAAATACATCAGCCAAGGCATACAACGCTTGAAGCTGTGCATTTTCCACGCGCCCATACATCTTGACCTTATCGGACAAACCTTGTTTTTCTATCAAAGCTTGGGCTTGCTGCCATGTTGCAGGCTCTGCCGAAGCACCACCCACCACATGCAAAAAAAAGTCGTCTCCAGAAAGCTTTGCAACAGCTTTTAATACATCCAAAACACCCTTGGCCTTGGTGATATGACCAACAAACAAGAGTTGGACTGCATCTGTGTTTTGCTGCTGCCTTGGCAAGGCTGTGGGTCGCGCAAAGCCTGGTGGAATCACATCAATCGGCGTGTTCTGCTTGGGTGATTGTGCTAAGTATTGGATAATTTGCCGCTTGCTACTTTGGCTTACGGTTAATATGCGTGATGCAGCCCGAATCAATGCCTTCTCCGCAGCTTGAATATGATGGTCTTGCTCCAATTCACCACGCAAATGATGCACCATCACTATGATATTGCGTGAGGTATGTTTTGCCCAAAATTGAAGATAAGGTGCTGCCCAAACATCGACCAACACATCACCCGAAGTTCGCCAAAGCTTCAAAGTCAGGTGCAGACTTCGCCATATATATGCCATGCGCCATAATATGGGCAATCGTAACAAGGTATCACTGATACTATCCGACCATGAAAGTTGCTGCACTTGTAAACCAACCGTTTTTGCCGCTGCAATCAACCGTGCGTCATACTGTTCGCCACCAGTGCGACCATCTTGAACATCACCAACAACGGCAACCAATGAAGGCATATTATCCAATCGGTCGGGCAGGCACACCAGCCACTTTTGCGCCTGCTGGCACATCTTTAGTCACCACCGCATTGGCACCAATCACCGCGTTATCACCAATGGAAACACCTGCAATAATGGTCACTTTCGCACCAATCCATACATGTTTACCGATATGCACAGGTTTAATATCCATACCAGATAAATGTATAGCTTTTGTATGATTTGACACATGATTATGATCACGAATAGATACATATTCGGCAATGGCTGTGCCCTCACCAATGCTGATATGTTTATGAGCTGCAATCATGCAGCCCCAGCCGATAAAACAATCATCACCAATATCGATATTGCCCATGCCAAAAGTAATCAACTTAATATCATCTTCTAAGCGGCAGTTTTCGCCAAGCTGAATGCTTGACCCTTGTTCACTTTCTACCATTTTGAGCAGCAATCTACGCCCAACAAGACTTTGTTTGCCCATGCTAAAGTTAGCCTGTTGCCCCAACATAATAACGGCATCTTTACCCGTATGTGAGCCTTGCGCCATGTGCCAAGCCGCACCTTGATGCAAATCAAATGATAAGCTTGGCATATCAATCACACCATGCAATTGAAGGTTCACACCTTGTTTTTTGGCATGATGTTCTAAGCGTTTACGACACAACCATGATTTCATGGGGTTTTATCTACTTTTAAATGAAAACTGATGTCCCAAAGCGGGAAAATAAAGGCTAATCTATGTTCATAAAGCAATGGACGTTTAGTGGCAAATGCTGCCATCCAACGGTCATAAAAATTCCGTTCTTTGCGTGATTCTTTATCATAAATCACCGATTCTTTTTTAAATCGTGCATGCGAATAACCATATTTGAACAGTTTCTCGCCTTCGATAAAATAATCGAAACTGCGTGAGGTAAACGCTCTTAAATGGGTGGGGTCGTTGTGATAATGCGCGCTACTCATGGATGGGGATACGATATACACATCGGCATCGGGTTTACCAATACGGTAAATCTCTTCCATGGTGCCAATCACATCAGGCAAATGCTCCATCACATCATTACAGTAAATCGTATCAAATGTATTGTCTTGAAATGGCAAAGGGTTATGCGCTAAGTCCACCAAAACATCGGCATCCGAGCCTGCAATCATATCAATGCCAATGCTGCCTTCGACTTTGCTAAAACCACAGCCCATATCCAATATTCGCTTCACAGCTTCACCCTCGCCCATACGATTTTCCACCACAATAACAAAGCCCCCCATTGCCTGCAATCATTCGCCAATGAAAACCCAAG
>JALUWH010000099.1 GCA_027019685.1 Ghiorsea sp.
ATCCACTGCACCCTGAACCTGCTGTGTAATTTCCGAAATCGAAGAAGTAAGCTCCTCTGTTGCTGATGCCACATTAGCAACATTATGGTTGGCTTCTTCAGCACCAGAAGACACACTGGTTGCTTGCCCTAAAGATTGTTCAGCCATCGCTGATAGCGCTTCTGATGATGATTGCATTTGTGTTGCTGCAGCAATGAGTTCATTCACTGTTGACCCAATATTTGTTTCAAAGTCATGAGCAAGTTTGGCTTGCTCTGTCACATCATTCCATGACACCATAATCGAGACCCACTCACCATCCGTATTCTTAATGGTATATGCACTAAACTCGATATTACGTCCACCAATTTCAAAAGATGCAGCCATTGGAAAAGCATGTTCATTTTTAAGAACTTTACGCTGGTGCGATGGGTCTTTGTGGAAAATATCAATATTTTTACCTACCAACTCTGATGCAGCACATGGCAATCCACTTTCAATCCCCTGAAACAACGCAAGTGCCGCAGGATTCATATAACTAATCACCAATGAATCCTTATCCGCAAGCATCGTGGCTTGTGGTGAAGATTCCACTACCTGCTTCAACATATTACTTTCCACAGATTGTTTTTGGAACTTAACCAGTGAATCAAGCAACTCACTAATCGCACCCTTCATGGGTGATGAAACATGACGAATCTCCCCTCTTTCTAATACATCCATTGCCTCAGTAATTTTATTAAGTGGCGTTGTAATCGTTACACCAATCCAAGACATCAAGCCCAATACAGCCAACATAGCAAAAATCAAAATACCCCAGAAAATAAAGGTTTGTGATTTTAGTAGTGTTTCATGTTTGGTTTCTAAGGCATGGATATGGCTTGCTAATAAAACATGAACTTGATCTAGAGCAGGCACCATACTTTGCGTATAAATATGGCTAAGTTCTTTTTCGGCTCGTGTAAGGCGAAGTACCCGAGCCTGATACTCATCAAAAGTTTCTTGATAGGTTTTGATATGTTGCAAAAGAAATGCTGAATCTTGCTTACTGATATGATTCTGTTTTAAAAGCTGCTTAAAACGATGAACTTCATCATGAAGCTGCTGCACATACATGACATTCAAACGCATCATAAAATCTTTTTCATGACGGCGAATTTGCAGCATAGAAGCCATCAGTACAGTATGCTGTAAACGTTTTAACTTGGCTTCAACAGCATGAATATGCTTGCGGAATTTACCAACCAAGCCTTTATCTTCATGAAAACCCAATGCTTCTTTATCAGGTACTGCTGCGAGAAATAACTTATCAAAACGCTGCATAGCATCTGTAATACCTTTTAGAGAAGATGCCATCTCCTTGGTAGGTAAGGCTTGCACCAATACTTCTAACTGCGTGTCATTTTCTTGGCTAAGCTCTTGCCAACGATATTTAGCATCTTTATCTGGCAAACGTAAGAAGTTCAAAGCATTTTCTTTTTCTGCCAACATGGTGACAGTTAAAATATCTAACTTTTCCATATTGGTACTGGATGTTGTATATTGCCCAACCACGTCTTCAATAGCATTTAAGGTATGGTTATGTGCCAAACCTGCGATTAACATTCCCATCACCGCCATACCACCAATCAAACGCAGGCGACCAACTATCGTAAGCTCTTCAAACCAAGTTTTAATATTATGCATGTTTTACTCCAGGTCTTTGATTACCATTCAATTTGCTTATATGCTTAAAGTGCAAGTAGCAAAAGCAATGCCATTTCTTTTAGACTTAGGCTAGAATCACACCATGACGAATCGCCAAGCGTGTAATGCCTGATAGATTATCCACATCTAATTTTTTCATAATGTGCGTGCGATGTACCCCAACTGTTTTAGGGCTTAAGTTAAGTGAGCAAGAAATATCTTTCACTGAAGCGCCATCCGCTAAGGCTGCAAACACTTCAAACTCACGTGGGCTCAAAATATCAAGCGGGTCTTGTTCTCCAGATATATTGGACATGACCAAATCTTGTGCTAAAGAAGGTTCAATATAAGCGCGCCCTTTATCCACCAAACGCACGGCTTTAATCAATTCATCAGGCTCTGCACGCTTGGTCAAATAACCCTTCATTCCTAGCTTAATTGCGCGTGCAGCAAATGTTTTGCTTTCATGCATGGATAATATCATCAGTTTGGCACTGGGATTGTATTCCAAAATATGACGTGCTGCGGCAATACCACCCATACCAGGCATACTAATATCTAAAATAACAACATCAGGTTGCTGCTTGCGATAAATTCTAAATGCCTCTTCGCCAGTCTCCGCTTCAAAAGGAACTTCAATATCAGGCACACTTTCCAAAAGCTGCTTAAACCCCATGCGCACCATGGGATGGTCATCACAAAGCAGCACTTTGATGGCGTGAATAGCCATTTAGTCTTCCAAAGGGAATGAACAAGATAATTTCACACCATCATCAAGGTTTTTAAATACCAAATCTCCATGCCAAGCTTGAACACGATGTTGAATGCCCAACAGACCAATACCTGATGATTGATGACGAATTAAAACATCCAAATCACTATCAAGTTGTGTACCATTATTGTATACAAATACTTGCAAAATATTAGCACTGGCATTCAATTGAACTTCTGCTTCTGTTGCTTGACCATGACGAACAGCATTGGTTAATGCTTCCTGAATAATGCGATATACAGCCAGTTGTAAGTCCTTGGGCAAGGCATCCAAATCACCCATCACATCCAAGTGGCACTGCAACCCCATATATTCTTGAACAAAAGCCATTAAATCTTGCAAAGAATCAGACAAACCAAACTTATCCAAAATACTAGGGTGCAAGCGGTGTAGCAGTCTATGCATGCTGGTATACATTTGATCCGTCAGCGACACAATACTTTCTGCTACGGGATGGGTTTGCCTACCTTCACTTTGCCTGTGCATTAACTGCGCTGCAGTACGAATAGCCGTTAAATTTTGACCAATTTCATTGTGTAATTCAAAAGCAATGTCTCGCCGCTCATTTTCAATAAGCATAAGATTCTGACGTATCAGTGTATTATTTTCTGACTGCTGGCTCATCTTAAAATCCTTCATTCCTATTTATATGTTTTTTTTGAAAAAAAATGCATCACGCATCCACCACAAACAAAACAAATATCAAATCGCGTTATACAAGAGTTATCTAAATCAAAGCAACACTTGTGCCGAAGTATCTTACGCCATATAATCGGGAAAAAAGGAGTGTGTATTTATGTCTGTTACAATGACCGAAAGTGCTGCTATGAAAGTAAAATCCTTAATGGATACCGAAGAAAACAAAGACCTTAAACTTCGTATTTTTGTATCGGGTGGCGGTTGTTCAGGTTTTGAATATGGCTTCACTTTTGACGATGATGTAAAAGATACTGACACTGTTGTTGAAAGTTTCGGCGTGCCTCTCTTGGTAGACCAAATGAGCATGGATATGCTTAAAGGCTCTGAAGTTGATTATCAAACTTCCTTACAAGGCGAATCTTTTGTGATTAAAAATCCAAATGCTGGCTCTACATGTGGTTGCGGAAAATCATTCACCCCTGCTGAAACGGGTTCTGGCTGTGGTCACGCCGCAGCGGAGTATTAAACCTAACGAATGAGCATTGCTCTAGCAGTTAAGCAACTCACCAAAACATATTCCAACGGTAAAAAAGCCCTAGAAGGGGTAGATTTAACTGTGCCTGAAGGTTCATTTTTTGCCTTGCTTGGCCCCAATGGTGCGGGAAAATCCACATTGATTAATATTTTGGCAGATACCGTCAAACCAAGTGCGGGTGAAGTCAGTTTTTTAGGGCACGATTTATTTACTGAGCGCAAATGGTGCAAACAACGTTTAGGTGTTGTTCCCCAAGAGATTGCTTTTGACCCCTTCTTTAATCCACGTGATATTCTTAAAATCATGTCTGGTATGTTTGGTGTAAAGCCTGATATGAAATGGATTGATGAACTCTTAGAACGCTTAGAGCTTGCAGAACATGCACAAAAAAATGCCCGCATGTTATCAGGCGGCATGCGCAGGCGTTTATTGGTCGCACAAGCCTTGGTTCACAAACCCAAAGTGGTTATTTTAGATGAGCCCACGGCTGGTGTTGATGTCGAGCTTAGAAAGCGCTTGTGGGGTTTTATGCGTGAGCTCAATGCCAATGGCACAACCATTCTATTGACCACCCACTATCTCGAAGAAGCTGAGGAATTATGCGACCATGTCGCCATCATCAATCAAGGCAAACTACTCACCTCGCAATCCATGAAAGGTTTATTGGATAATGTTGGCAGTTCTTCTTTGGTATTGGAATACGCTGAACCTAAAACCATCAGTGATGACATCAAAAATAAACTTGCTGACTTCTGCCCTAGAACCCAAGAAAATAAAGTTATTTTAAGTCTTAAAAAGTGTGATGGGCACACCAACTTTAATGATGCCTACCAAGCAGCATTGGCTTGTTGGGGTGAAGCAATATCTGTCAATATCCAAGATGAAGACCTAGAAGATGTATTCTTACGCATCACCCACGAGAACCAATCATGAACTGGTATGGCTGCTGGACATTATACTCACGCGAAACACGCCGCTTTTTAAATGTCAAAATGCAAACCGTTGTTGCACCAGCACTAACGGCTGTGATGTATTTGATTGTATTTCGTTATGCCATGGGCGAGCGCTCTGTACCTAATTTAGATGTGCCTTATTTTAACTTCTTAATCCCAGGTTTGGTGATGATGTCAATGATGCAAAATGCTTTTGCCAACACATCCAGCTCTATCATGGTCGGTAAACTGATGAACATGCAAATCTTCCTAATGATGGCACCACTCACCGCTTTTGAAGTGACACTTGCCTTCCTAGCTGCGGCTGTCACCCGAGCATTTATTGTTGCTGTGGTATTGTTGTTGGTGCTTGTACCCTTTACCGACATGCATATCGAACACCTGTGGATGATTCTTTTTTATGGTGTTTGCGGAAGTATTATCATGGGCGGCATGGGCATGATTGGCGGGATGTGGTCAAAAACATTCGATGATATGGCGCTTTTAAACAACTTCATCATTATGCCACTCACCTTTTTATCAGGTGTGTTTTATTCAGTGAAACAACTTCCAGAAACATGGCAAGCAGCCAATCATTTTAACCCATTCTTTTATCTGATTGATGGTTTTAGGCACGGTTTTTTAAATGTAGGCGACACAGACCCTAGCCAAGCCGTCGCCATTGTATCTATCGCCACATTAACCACGATTTTTGCCTGTTGGCAACTTTGGCGCACAGGTTGGAAGCTTAAAGATTAAATACCTGCTGAATATTTAACCGCAGTACCCGCAAGGGGCAGGCTTCTTGCCCTTGGCAATTCATCACAGGTCGCAGAGTTCTGCAGAGGAATATGAATGAACCACGAAGTACACGAAGAAATGAAGCTGTAGGTTCACATTTATGTAAGCTTAGCATATCCCTCCCCTGCTATAGCTGTGCTGAGATGATTGGCAAAAGAAGGGATAAAGCAGAATATTCTAATTCTGCGCCCGTTTTTGCTAAGCAGCGAAGAAATACGCAGCTATTTAGGGGCAGGTTTTTGGTTCGTTTTTGGCTGCGCAAAAATGAACAAAGAATTTTCACCGTAGAAGTGAAGCTAGGTTTAAATCACAGTTAAATATCAAGCTGATCGTAGTCGAAGCATCTCAAACTCTACACTGCATTGCCCGCAGCATACCCAGAGCTCCAAGCCCATTGAAAGTTAAAACCACCCAAATGTCCTGTCACATCCACCACTTCGCCAATAAAATATAAACCTTGCACATGTTTGGCTTGCATGGTTTTAGAATCCAAGTCTGCCGTATCCACGCCACCGACTGTGATTTCCGCAGTTCTGTAGCCCTCTGTACTGCTTGGTTTGATAACCCAAGCCTGCAAAAAAGCTTCTAACTGCTCAATATCTTTATCAGATAAAGATTGAACTTTCCTTTGCATATCAAAGACTTTCGCCAGCAACCCAAGCAAACGTTTGGGAAAGATATGCGATAAAACTGTTACCAATAAAGCTTGTGGATGGTCTTGTTTTTGTGTATCCATCCAATTTTTAAAGTTCATATCAGGTATCAAATTAATTTGAATACTATCACCTGGCAACCAATAGGATGATATTTGTAGAATCGCTGGGCCTGAAAGCCCTCTATGGGTGAAAAGCATCGCCTCTTTAAAGCTTGGAGCTTTGCGTCCAACCAAGGAAACCACAACGGGCAACGAAATCCCTGCCAAGGCTTTAAAATCATCTTTATCTTTGCCTGTGAATGTAAATGGAACCAACCCTGGGCGTGTCTCCACGGTGTTTAGACCAAACTGCTTGGCAACCTTATGCCCAAAACCTGTCGCGCCCATTTTGGGGATAGATAATGCACCTGTGGCAATCACCAATGATTCACATTGATAATCTCCAACATTAGTTTGCAAGGCAAAGGTTTCACCCTTCGCAATGCTTTCAATTTCAACACCCACCTCAATCTGTACGCCATACCCATCACACTTATCCAACAGCATTCTAATAATGTCTTGTGCTGATTTATCACAAAAAAGCTGTCCATGCTCTCGCTCATGGTAAGTTATACCCGCTTGAGCCACCCAATCAATAAAGTCCCACTGATTAAAACCTGCCAAAGCTGATTTACAAAAATGTTTATTCTGTGAAATATAATTGTCTGCTGTCACATCAAGGTTGGTAAAGTTACAACGTCCCCCGCCTGAAATGCGAATCTTTTCGGCTACCTTGGCTGCTTTGTCTAAAACGAGAACAGACTTGCCACGCTTTGCCGCCGTTATCGCACACATTAAACCCGCAGCACCTGCTCCAATCACAATTACATCAATACTTTTCATCTGCACCATCTTGAAAACATTGATGTATTTTGCAATGCTTAGTTTGTAATCTAAACACACAAGATTATTCACTATATCTTGTGCAGTAACACCGCTATCATTGCAGCCCATCATTTTTTAGAAGCAAAGCAAAAGGACAACAAACTTTATGACTGATTCAACACTAGGTACAACCATTCAAATGGATACAGCAAACAACGATGCTAGACAGCCGTATCCCAACTCGAAAAAGGTATATATCGAAGGCTCACGTCCTGATATTCGTGTGCCTATGCGTGAAATCACATTGTCACCAACCCAAACATCAAATGGCAATGAAGAAAATCATCCTATCCTTGTTTATGATACATCTGGTCCATACACCGACCCTGAAGTAGAACTCGACCTACAAAAGGGGTTGCCAAATGTACGCTCAGCTTGGATTGAAGAGCGCGATGATACTGCACCATTAACAGGTTTATCATCCAAGTATGGTAATGAACGCCGCGATGATGAAAGCATCGACCACTTACGTTTTGAACATTTAAAACAACCTCGCAAAGCTAAGGTCGGTAAAAATGTAAGCCAAATGCATTATGCTAGACAAGGTATTATTACCCCTGAAATGGAATATGTGGCGATTCGTGAAAATCAAAAGCGTGAACATTTGCGTGAAATCACCAAACAACACCCTGGTCAAAGCTTTGGCGCAAACATTCCGCATGTGATTACCCCTGAATTTGTGCGCGATGAAGTGGCACGCGGTCGAGCCATCATTCCTGCCAACATCAACCATCCTGAGTTGGAGCCTATGATTATTGGTCGCAATTTTTTAGTCAAAATCAATGGTAATATTGGCAACTCTGCTTTGGGTTCATCCATTGAAGAAGAAGTGGATAAAATGACTTGGGCGACCCGCTGGGGCTCGGACACCATCATGGATTTATCCACAGGTAAAAACATTCACGAAACCCGCGAATGGATTATTCGTAATGCAGCCGTACCCATTGGCACAGTACCCATTTACCAAGCATTAGAAAAAGTAAACGGCATTGCTGAAGATTTAACATGGGAAGTATTCCGCGATACATTGATTGAGCAAGCTGAACAGGGCGTGGACTACTTCACCATCCATTCAGGCGTATTGCTACGCTATGTGCCGCTTACCGCCAATCGCTTGGCTGGCATTGTTTCTCGTGGTGGCTCGATTATGGCGAAATGGTGTTTATCGCATCATAGAGAAAACTTCTTATACACACACTTTGAAGAAATTTGCGAAATCATGAAAGCTTATGATGTATCATTCTCATTGGGTGATGGTTTGCGCCCAGGTGCGATTGCTGATGCCAATGATGCAGCACAATTGGGTGAGCTTAAAACATTGGGTGAGCTGACCAAAATTGCTTGGAAACATGATGTGCAAGTGATGATTGAAGGCCCTGGTCATGTGCCTATGCAAATGATTAAAGAAAATATGGATTTGCAACTTGATTATTGTGATGAAGCGCCATTCTATACGCTTGGTCCGTTGACTACAGACATTGCACCGGGTTATGACCATATCACTTCTGGTATCGGTGCGGCTCAAATTGGCTGGTATGGTTGCGCTATGCTTTGTTACGTAACCCCTAAAGAACATTTGGGTTTACCGAATCGTGATGATGTTAAAACGGGCGTGATTACTTATAAAATTTCTGCACATGCTGCGGATTTGGCAAAAGGACATCCTGGCGCACAACAACGCGATGATGCTTTATCCAAAGCACGTTTTGAGTTCCGCTGGGAAGATCAATTTAACTTATCATTAGACCCTGACACTGCAAAATCATTCCATGATGAAACGCTGCCGAAAGAGTCTGCCAAAGTAGCGCACTTTTGCTCTATGTGTGGCCCTAAATTCTGCTCAATGAAAATCACACAAGATGTACGTGATTATGCAGAAGAACATGGCATTGATGCTATGAAAGCCATTGAAGCAGGCATGTATGAACAGGCTGAAACCTTTAATGAAAAAGGTGGTGAAATTTACCACAAGGCTTAATAGCCATCTATACTGAAACATAAAAAAAGGCTTGCGTGTTTTCCACGCAAGCCTTTTTATATTATACAGTAAAAAAGTTACTGTACGCGCAATTCAACCCTACGGTTTTTTGCTCTTCCCTCTTTAGTATTATTATCAGCAACTGGATTGGCTTCACCATAACCATGTGATGAAATTCTATTTCCCGAAATACCATGGGAAATTAGATAAGCTTTCACACTATTAGCACGTAATTCAGATAAGTGTTGATTATAAGAATCCTTGCCACGGCTGTCTGTATAGGCCGCAACTTCCACCTGAATGTCTTTACGCTTTTTCAACACTTCTACAGCATGATTCAATGACGCTTCTGATGATGCTTTTAGTGCCGCACTGTTGTTTTCAAAGTAAACACCTTCAAGCTTAATGACTTCAATAGGCTTAACTTTTTTAACCACAGGTTTAGGCATAGGCTTGACCGCTGGTTTAGGTTTCGGCTTAGCTACAGGTTTAGGCTTGCTGCATTTTTTCTCAGCAGCCTTAGCCGATGCTATACCCGAAGCAATCAATTCATCTGCTTCACTCACATTGTAGCCGCCATGCTCTTCAATCTCATGCGCTGCGTACAACTGCTTAGCCTCTGCTTTAGCCAATTCTGCTGGCGCACATTTCTCCGCACCTGCATTTCTTGCGTTTTGAATTGCCGTGTGTAGTGATGCAAGTTCATCTTTATCCGTTGAAGGTAAATGTCCCGCACATGCAGAAATAGATAAACATGTTATTGCTGTGATGATTTTTTTCATTATTTACTCCCTGCCATTTGTGCATGCTTCTCAGCTTCTTCCATAAATGCCCCAGCAGTAGATACTTCATGCTGACCTTTTTCTTCTTCTGCAATAGCTGAAAGCTCTTTCGCCATTTGTGCATGATAATCATGCTTACCTTGCACTTGCTTGCTCACATCTTCGGCTCTGCTTTCAATACTTGCATTGGCAGCACTGGAAAATGCCGCAATACAAACACAAATTATCCATATTTTTTTCATAACCCCTCCGAGTATTTCATATCGTTCACGAATTTTTTCGTGCTCGTAACCTTAAGAGCTAAACTCAAAAGTACAGGTGTGAAAAGTCACAAAAAAAAGACCTGCTTATTACAGCAGGTCTTTATTATAACATTGAAAAAGAGCCTATCATAACTACTCTCTTAGGTGGTCACTAGAAAGGAATATCATCATCCACTGGTGCTGAGTTAAAATCAGGTTGGTCTGCAAATGGATCATTTGGTTTTGCAGGTGCTTGCTGTTGTTGCCCACCACCTTGATAACCGCCGCCTGATTGTCCACCACCATCGCGACCACCAATCAAATCAAGTTTATCAACAGATACTTCAACTGAAGTACGTTTTACACCTTCTTTATCATCATACTCACGAACCCTAAGCTCACCAGAAATAGCAACTTGAGTACCTTTCTTTAAATATTGTGGCAAACCACCTTCTGCGCGTTTACCAAATAAAGAAGCACGAATCCAGTTTGTGCCTTTATTATCACCAAAACCATAATCAACAGCGACTGAAAATGAACAAATCGCCATGCCACCTTGTGTAAAACGTTGCTCGCAATCGCGTGCTAAACGCCCAGTAAAACTATATACATTCATACCCTACTCCTTCTTTCCTCTAAACTTTTAAGACCGATATTCCGCATTAATGCTGATATACTCATGGGTTAAATCACCTGTCCACACTGTTGCTGATGCATCACCAAGCCCAATATCCACCGTGAGTGTAAATTCTTGCTTGGCAAACACTGCCATACCCATTTCATCAGTATAATCAGGATGCAAGTTACCAGCTTTTAAAATCAAAACATCATCCGCCTTCATACTTACCTTATCCGACTGGATAAAAGACCCGCTATTACCAATCGCCATAATGATTCTACCCCAGTTGGCATCAGAGCCTGCAAACGCAGTTTTCACCAAGGGTGACACAGCAATGGTTCGCCCCAAATCACGTGCTTGTGTCTCATTTTCTGCACCTGAAACGTTAATGGTCACAAACTTGGTTACACCTTCCCCATCGCGTACAATCAATTGCGCTAATTCAATGGCAACTTCGCTTAAAACTTGCTCAAAAGCCGTAGTATCTTGAAGCTCTGCATCACCTAAACCCAAGCCTGATGATAATAAATATACCGTATCATTGGTTGATGTATCACCGTCCACACTGATGCTATTAAACGACACATCAGCAACCCTTGATAATATAGCTTGCAATACTTCCGCACGAATGGGGGCATCGGTCGCCATAAAACCAAGCATCGTTGCCATATTCGGGTGAATCATGCCACTACCCTTGGATACACCTGTAATGGTATATGTTTTACCATTGGCTTCAAACTGGCGTGAGGTATATTTGGCAAACGTATCCGTTGTACGAATCGCTTCAGCAGCTTGTATCCAGTTATCTTCACGCAGCGATGTGGATGCTTCACCAATAGTCTCTCGTATACGTTCAATCGGGAAAGGCTCACCAATCACACCCGTGGATGCTGATAACACTTGATTGGGTTCCACGCCTGCAACTTCCGCACCTAGCTCAATCAACTGTTGTGACCACACCCGCTCCATTTCACCCACACCCGCATTGGCATTGCCCGCATTGGCAACAATAGCACGGATATTGGTGGCATGTTCACGCACTGTTTGCTCACCTAAATCCACACATGCCGCACGAAATGCATTCTGCGTAAATACAGCAGCAGCTTGCGCAGGTACATCTGCCACAATCAAGGTAACATCTTGACGTTTACCTTTTAAGTCAGGAGATTTTACACCACAAGAAGCCGAACCAACCTTAAACCCAGGGACAGGTAGCGGCTTCTGCAAAGTATAAGGTAGTACAGGCATAATTAACGCTTCTTACCGTGACACTGTTTATATTTTTTGCCTGAGCCACATGGACAAGGGTCGTTACGCCCAATTTTTTCACCTTGGCGTTGGTATGTTTCAGTGACAGCTTCTGGTTCTTTATTCACGATATTATATTTAATTTGTTCAGGCTCTGGTTGCGGCTCTGGTTCTTTGACTTCAACACGGAACAATGAAATCACAGTTTCTCTACGAATTTTACCCAACATACTGCTAAATAATTCATAAGACTCATGTTTGTATTCTTGAATAGGGTTCTTTTGTGCATAACCACGCAAACCAACACTCTGGCGCAAATGATCCATCGCCAACAAATGCTCTTTCCAATGATGGTCAAGAATTTGCAACAGTAACCACTTCTCAAAGCCACGCATTTGTTCTGCGCCTGTAGCTTCTTCTTTTTCAGCCAAATGCTCTTTAAGTGTTTCAACCAACTTATTACGCATATCTTCGGCTGATTCTACATCATCACTCTCAGCCCAAGCTTGTACGTCAGCTTCAATCGTTAGCTTTTCAAGCAATGTCGCCTTCAAACCTTCATAGTCCCAGTTATCTGGAATATCTGATAAAAATTCAGCAACAAGCTCATCCACATAATCCAACATCATGTCTTCAATAACTTCTTGTACATCATCCAACTCAAGCAGTTCACGGCGTTGCGAATAAATCACTTCACGCTGCTGGTTCATCACATCATCATACTCAAGCAGTTGTTTACGCATATCAAAGTTGCGCCCTTCCACCTTCTTCTGTGAGTTCGCAATAGCTTTACTTACCCAAGGATGCTCAATCACTTCCCCTTTATCAAAACCCATCTTAGTGAGCATGCCTTGCATTTTTTCACCACCAAAAATACGCATCAAATCATCTTCAAGCGATAAGTAAAAACGGGTTGAACCTGGGTCACCTTGACGACCCGCACGACCACGAAGCTGATTATCAATACGACGTGATTCATGTCGCTCTGTGCCAATAATATGTAAACCACCCAAAGCAATCACTTCATTATGCTCTTTTTTGCAAGCCACTTTGATCTCAGCCACTTTTTTCGCACGTTCTTCATCGCTTAACTTCTCAGACAGTTGTGCTGCCAACATATTGGGGTTACCACCCAACATAATATCCGTACCACGGCCCGCCATATTGGTGGCAATCGTGATTGCACCTTTACGACCAGCTTGCGATACAATCTCAGCTTCACGCTCATGGTGTTTGGCATTCAGCACTTCATGTTTAATACCTTTTTTCTTCAAAACTTCTGAAAGTATTTCTGATTTTTCAATCGATGTGGTTCCCACCAATACAGGTGCAGCCGTATTGGATGTACCTACAATGTCTTCCACAATAGCATTAAATTTATCTTCTTGATCGCGATAAATTAAATCACCCAAATCTTTACGAATCATGTCTCTATTGGTGGGTACAATCACCACTTCTAGGTCATAGATTTTTTTGAATTCTTCTGCTTCTGTATCTGCCGTACCAGTCATACCTGACAAAGTATCATACATGCGGAAGAAATTTTGGAATGTAATGGATGAAAGTGTTTGGTTTTCAGCCTGAATGGTCACCCCTTCTTTGGCTTCCAAAGCTTGGTGTTGACCATCCGAGTAGCGACGACCAGCCATCATACGCCCTGTAAACTCATCAATAATCACCACTTCATTATCACGCACAATATAATCTTTTTCACGGGTAAATAAGGTGTGCGCTCTGAGACACTGAGTTGCAGCATGCAATAAGTTGATGTTTTCAGGGTCGTATAAATTCCCCTCTTTAAGTGCACCAGCTTCACGGTAAAGCTCTTCGATATGTTCCATACCTTTTTCTGTATAAGAAACACCTTTATCTTTTTCATCCAAATCATAATCGCCAGCATCAAGTTGACGAATCAAACCATCAGTTAAGGTATAAAGTTCACCTGCTTGTTCGGTTGGTCCTGAGATAATGAGCGGCGTACGCGCCTCATCAATCAAGATGGAGTCCACCTCATCTACAATGGCAAAGTTGTAACCACGTTGCACCAAATCATCAACGGAAAACGCCATGTTATCGCGCAAATAATCAAAGCCAAATTCATTGTTGGTACCATAAGTAATATCTGCGGCATAAGCAGCTTGACGATCTTCATGTGTCATATTACTCACAATTACACCTGTGGTGAGACCCAATGCTGAATACAACTTGCTCATTTCTTCGGCATCACGCGAAGCAAGATAGTCATTGACCGTGACCACGTGTGCGCCCTTACCTGACAATGCATTTAAATATACAGGTAGCGTTGCCGTTAAAGTTTTACCTTCACCCGTTTTCATCTCAGCAATTTTACCTTGATGTAAAATGATGCCACCCAAGACTTGCGAATCAAAGTGACGCATACCCATCACTCTGTCCGATGCTTCACGAACCACCGCAAATGCTTCAGGCAATAAGTCATTCAAACTTTCACCTTTTTCAATACGCGTACGAAACTCATCTGTCTTTGCCAGCAGTGCTTCATCGGATAACTTGCCCATCTCATCAGCGAGGCTATTTACTTTGCTTACCAGTGGGTACAAGCTTTTAAGTATACGTTCATTGCGATTACCAAACATTTTGGTCAAAAAGTTTAACATGGGTTCCCCTAACGGTTTTAGTACATCTTTATAATTTGGGTCGCAAGATACCAAGCCTTGCGCATAAAATCATGTGATTTTTATGGTTATATGATTTTACTCTGCCCACGATGCAAATCTAGGGATTTGACAAGCTTCTTCCATGTCAAACCACGGAGCTTTTTCACTAAGCCAAATATGGTGTGCCTGTTTTAAATTAGGCTTGCTATCTAATGTACCCATCCTAAAAATATAATGACTCTGATCTTCGCGTTTGGCATAGATATGTGAGCCACAGTTACCACAAAAATATCGTTTTTTTCCTGGCGAAGACTCAAAGTATTTTAAAAGTTCTTCACCTGCTTTGATATGCAAAGCATCCAAGGGCACACTAGACACCGATGAAAAAGCGGTTGCATGTGTTTTCCTACATGTAGGGCAATGGCAGTGTACAATATCACCCATTTCCCCATCAATTTCATATTGTACGCCACCACATAAACAGCTTCCTTTTAACATCATTTACCTCAGCTTTATCTTATGATTATTCCTTGTTTTTGCCATCCATACTGGCTTGAATACCATCTTCTTCCAATAATTTTTCTAGCTCTTGATAGCCTTCCATCGCCATCAGTAATGCACCTTTCTCATGCTGCGCAATATCCAACCAACTTCTATCTTCCAATGCCCCGACCAAGGCATACAAAAAATTAAGGCTAGGATGATAGTCACCCTGTTTGAGCTTTATAAATGCTTGAATAGCACCCACAGC
>JALUWH010000100.1 GCA_027019685.1 Ghiorsea sp.
AAGGCTGCTAAAGCATTATGACCCAAGTGCATGCCTTCAGCCATGCCTGCGGCAATGGCGATAATATTTTTGAGCGCACCACCCAAAGCCACACCCACCAAGTCAGTGCTGGTATAAATTCTGAAATTACCATCTTCAAACAAGGATGCAACTTGCTTGGCTGTGTCCAAGTTTTCAGCGGCAAGGGTAATGGCGGTGGGTTTACCCGTTGCCACTTCTGCGGCAAAGGATGGACCTGATAAAAGCAGGGTACGTTTTTTACCCACAAAGCGAATCAATAATTCATCCACACGCTCTAAAGTGTCAGGGTTGATACCTTTATTGGCAGCAATCACAGGATGTTCATATTCACGCAAACGAATCAAGGCAGTTTTTGCAGCCGAGCAGGGTAAGGCAAGCACGGTGGCGAAGGATTGTTGTAAAATTTTCGGTAAATCAGGGTGCTCTTGACCGATGGCAGTGAGCGATTTAGGGAATGGCATGCCTTGCAAATAGCGTGCATTTTCACGATCTTGGTTGAGCTTGTCGGCAGTAGCTTGGTTGCGGGTAATCAGAAAAACTTTACGTCCATGTTTAGCAAGCACCATAGCCAAAGCTGTGCCCCATGAGCCTGCGCCCCAAACGGTGACCATGTGCTGACTCATATAAACCTCTCCTTACGCCGACTTTGATAGCCGCCTAGTATTAACAAGAAAAAGACCAAGGTCAAAACTGGTGTGTCTCCCCATTGCTGATAAACGGTGATATGTGAAAGTGGCTGATAATGCCCAATCACCATACCTTCCTGCCACCAAGGCATGGTTTGTTGTATAGAACCATCGGGCGCAATAATAGTGGAAACCCCTGTGTTGGTGGCGCGCAGAATATAACGTCCTGATTCAATGGCGCGAATTTGCGAAGCTTGTAAATGTTGCCATGCCGCAGGGCTTGTATCATACCAAGCATCATTGGTGACCACGACCAATACATTAGCACCTTGCTGTATGCGTTGGCGCACTTCATCAGCGAAGATGGATTCATAACATATCACCGAACCTATTTTTTGGGTGGCAAGGGTAAGAATACCTTGGTCTGTGGCGGGCTCGAAATCACCAATATCAGGCACAAGTTTACCCAACCACGGTAGCCATGAAGGTACATATTCACCAAAAGGAACAAGGTGGTGTTTGCCGACAAATTGACGTGTTGATTCGCCATTTTCTAAGAATAAACCATTTTGTGATTTGCCTGAATCCAAATGTTTGATGCCTCCAAAAATGACAGGTGTTTGCCAGCTTTTCATCTGTGCTTTTAGCCAATGGTCCCAAGAAGGTGAGCGCGATAAATAAAAGGGTACGGCAGCTTCTGGCCAGATGATGAGGTCAAGTTTTTGCTCGCTTGCAGCCTGGGCAGAGAGTGAAGTTAGGGTCTGCATGGTATGATTGAGAAAGTTTGCATCCCATTTTTTGTCTTGGGGAATATTGGGTTGAATCAAGGCTGCGGTGAGCGTGGGTTGTTGGGGCACTGGAATGTTTGGACTGAAAAACCACAGCAAAACACAAATGCTGAATGCTGCCATGGCATATTTTCGTGTATTGGCATAAAAAAGTAGAGTAAGGGAGGCTGCGGCGAATAACATCATGAATGCCGCACCATAACTGCCTATTATGCTTATCCATGATGCGAGTGGAGTGTTGACGGATAGGTTGGCTAGCGCTGTCCAAGGTAGCCCTGTAAACAAAAAGCTGCGTACCCATTCTTCGAGTACACCAAGGGCCGGGAATAACCAAAGTGCTTGAACCTTGTGCTGTAATAACTTTTGCAAGAACCAAGCCCATGCCACAAAAAATAGGCTCATAATTAACCCTAAAATAGTGATGGAAAGAAGACCTAAGACATAGGGTAAGTGTCCATATATTTGCAATGTGTCCGCAAGCCACCAAGCACCCAAACCAAACCAGCCAAAGCCAAAAGCCATACCCAACTTAAACCACTGTTTAGGTTGTTTGATGAGTAAACCAAGCCAACCAGCCAAGGCGATAAAAGCCAGCCACCATACATTGTATGGGGCAAAAGTATAAGGCATGGCAGCACCAAAAATCAGTGCCAATAGGGTGGTGGTAATTTTAGAGTGCATGGGCGTAACGTAGCATTAATGCCACACATTTCCACGCACTAAACTTTACATGATAAGAGTGGGGAATTATCGTCGCATGCTGTGAGATATGGGAGAGGGAATGAAAATAAGTCTTTTGTTAGTATTGGTTTTTTTATGGGGGTGTGCCTCAAATGGTGCGGCTGATGCATCGAGCACACCAATAAGAGAAGCGAAGTCTTTAAATCAAAGTAGTTTTGTTCAAGTGCAAGAAGTAAGTAAAGAGCTTGTTGCTATGCTGTGCTCGGCGGAAAAAACAGGGCAAGCCAAGCAACTTATACAACAGAATAAAGTGTTATTGGTGAAACAATCTTCCCCCACAATACTCACTTTATCTTGGTCTGATAAACGCTCCGCAAAACAAGTGATTCAAAGCTTACAGAAAAGTAACACGGTGTTCTGTGGTATAGAAAACAATCAAGTTTATACAACGCAATAAATATAAAGAGGAAAAGGAAAGCGAAACGATGAATACAATAAGTATGTTTTTAATGGCGGTGTTTTTAGTTGTTCCCATGACATTGCAAGCAGCAGTTGTTCAACAAATATCTGGTGATTATGTGGAAGGTGAACTTTTGGTTGTACCTAAGCAAGGTGGTATGGTGGCAGCGGCAACCAGCG
>JALUWH010000101.1 GCA_027019685.1 Ghiorsea sp.
CGGCGATTAAGAATAGTCATGAAGATATTTGTAAACAATGGTGTTACCATAAACAACACAATATAAATATCGATAGGCCAGATAAAATCAGAGTATTCACGACCCGAAGTCAAACCACCCCAAAGCGTTGACAATGCCAACATCAGACCAATATTCCATAACATACAGTTCCAAACGCCCAATTTTTCAGACCAAAGCTTGGTATTACCCAATGCTGGAACAATGTACATCGCAGATGCAGCAAACGCACCCACAATCCAACCAAAAATTACAGTGTGCACATGCACTTGACGCATATGTCCAAATTGCAACAAATACGAATGCGTAAACCAATCTGGGAACGCTAACTTAGCCGCATTAAATGAACCAAGACCTGTACCAACAATAAACCACATCAAACACGAAAAACCAAAGAATAATGCAGCAGAACCGCCTGGAATATCCTCTTCTTTCGCAAATAAATACTTAAGCATTTCTTTACTCCTTTTTTTCTTTCTAAATTTAAACCCTAAAAAACAAACAACTCTTTAGTGCGGCGCATCATGACTATGATCTACTTGATCCTCATCATGCTGGCCAGGCATCAACAAATACCAAGCGAACCACATACTTGAAAATGCCAAAACAATACCCAATGTAGATGCAACTGCTCCCATATCTTACTCCCTATCCCTAAAAATTTATTCTTCTTGCAAACCTTCACGAATACCATGCAGCTTCAATGCATAGCCTAAAATCATTACAAACGCAATGCCAAAAATAATCATCACCCAGTTACCAAAACCTTCAAATGTAAATGGTGAATAAGCATCAGCTCCCCACAAACCTGCTTCAGAAAACGGCTCGCGACCCACCGTCAACTGTGTAGCAATCGTAAACACAGATCCGTTACCCATACCTGTAACAAACCCAGCAACAAGCACTAACCATATTGAATTCTTCATCATGCTCCTCCCTTATTAAATAAACATAAATAAAATTTAATGTTCCGCAACATTATGGAGTTTTTTCCTTCTGTCAAGCCCATAAATGATTTGAGGATATTAGCACATACGGTATTGCCAATATACTCTTTCAGCAGCATAATGCTCTGCATGCGTGAAATTCTTATTTATTGTATCAGCGGCTGCGCTTCACTTGTTGTTTTAGGCTATGTTACACATATTTTTATTGGTGGTATGGTTAGCGACACAACAGAAACCATTGCCATTATTATCACTGTGCTTATTGGTTTAAGCGCCATGCTATGGATGGCTTGGGATGTGATTCAAACTCGAAAAAAACAGTAAAACTTAGGCGTAATACCCCAAGGCCTCAGTTACATGTGTAAAATCATCATCTGAAAATTGCCCCTTATGAAAAACATACTGCTGTTTACGCCCTTTTTCATCCACCCCTGTTAAACCAAATGACTTGCCAGCCTTATCTGAAAAGAAACGAATATCCCTCACCAAAAGGCGCTGCTCATTATTTTTAAGCTTCAATGCAATACGCTCTTTATTGATATCCATAGCCACTGGAGAAGATGGCATCATCAAAAGCCTACGCAATACCCGCCCGCCTCCAACCATCAAAAAGAAAAAACCTAAAAACATCAATATTTCACCTAAAATTCTTTCATCGCCCAAAGTCCAATAACGCAAACCAATCAACAATAAAAAACCCACCGTAGGCACATACAAAATCAAATCCCACATAATGCCCATTTTGTCCGCTTTAAGTTGGCAATGTGCTTCTCTCCATGATTTAGCCATGTTTATTCCCTACCACATCCTTGATGACAGGCTCTATTTCGGCACGCAATACACGCCCTGGCGCAATATAATTCACCTTGCCTTCTCGATTGATTACAAACGTCCAAGGTTCGCCACGCACCTGAAACGCTCCATATGCCTCGGGGTTATAATATTGATCCATATGTAAAAAAATAACCTTATCACCATATTTATCCAACATGGTTTTCAACAACTGCAATTGTTGATCGCATTGTGTACAATGACCAGGTGTAGCAAATTCCAATACAATCGGCTTATTCTTTTTCAGTGCTTCATCAAATGAAAGTTGATACATTCTCGCATCAGGATACCGATAGCTGGTTAACTTGGACATATCACCACCAGCATCAGCTAAGGTTTTGGTTTTAAGCGATGGCACTTGCTGCCCTACCTTAAAAACACCACCGCCACCAATACCAAAATTATCACATGCAGTTAATGAGAAAACCACCAACATTCCAACCAAGATACGAAACATTATGAATTCTTCCAGCCAGCACATGTTTTAAATATATTATAAGCCCAAATAAAATTCGCGATAAGAACCAATGTACCAAATATTCCCATGGTTGCTAACCAAGGTCTTACAATCACTTCAACTTCCGCAGGGGAAACATGCTCACTTGCAACACCACCTGCAACACCTGCAACCGTAAAAAACACAACCATACCAATCAATCCAAAATTGTGCGTCCAAAAATGCCATTTCACCAATTTCATACTATAAATCGGACGCTTCACCAAACGCGGTACAATATAATATACAGCCGCGAAAATTGCCATTTCCACCCAACCCAGCAAATTAATATGCGTATGGGCACGCACAATCAAATTACCATGCATACGATGATCTACAAAATGGCGAAAATCAGCAATCCCTCCCATCAAAGCACCCCATGAAAAACCAATCATACTATAGATTACACAAGCAAAAATAAACCATAAGGTATATTTAACATATTCCTGATCTTCCCACGGTT
>JALUWH010000102.1 GCA_027019685.1 Ghiorsea sp.
GGGTGCCAATGCGATTTTGGGTCACCCCATATATATTCAAAGGCGAGGGCAAGACTTAGTGTCCAGAATGCATGGTCAAAAAACAAGAGAGTTAAACAACCTGAATGGGGATAATATTGTCGCGGTCGGCATACCCCATATCTTTATACCAAGCTTGGGCATATAATGCTTCAAATGTAGCGTGGATACGCCCATCTTCATGTTTAAAATGTTCACTGTAATAAGCCTCAATATCACGCAGCAAGGCTCTGCCATACAAACCACCACTGCGTCCTTGAATGGCAGATGCTGATGCACCAATACCTTTAAGCTCGCGCACCAAACCCATGGTGTTGGGGTAGGTGAGTGTAAACAAATCAGAATCTGTTACATGGTCTTCCACCGTACATTCGCCAAGGCTATTTCCCAAGCTCATCACATCAGGAAAAGGCAATACAGAGTTGGTGTGTTCAGGGTTGATGTGGGCAAGTGTTTGCTTGAGTTCGCTTAATGTTCTACGTCCAAAGGTGGAGAATAAAATCAACCCGCCTGGTTTAAGCACGCGGCGCATTTCTTGCATCATGGCTTGGGCATCGGGTACCCATTGCATAGCGAGGTTGGATGTCACCAAATCAAAGGATGCTTTTTTAAAAGGAAGAGCAACAGCATCACTGACCGCATGGTGGTATTTACGTTGCCAAGGCATACGCCTAGGAAATTGTTGTTGGGTATGGCAAACCATGGCTTCTGAAATGTCAGAGGCATAGATATGTGCTTTTTTGTATTTTTCAGCCAATAGGCGAGTGAAAAAACCTGTGCCGCAACCAATGTCCAAGATGGATTGGGGTTGAAGTTTGGTGAAGTCTAGGTGTGCCAGTAAACGCCGCCCGATTTCGCGTTGCAATTCGGCATGGTCATCATAACTGCTTGTTGCGCCAGAAAATGCACGGCGCACATTGTTTACATTGATAAATTCTTCCACCATTGCTCCAATAATTGATTAAAGGCGACATGATGGGTGAGAAATGGCGCATGTCCACAGTCTTCAAATATTTGTAGCTCTGCATGGGGGATTTGTTGGGCTAAATATTGCCCAGCCGCCACGGGAACAATCACATCTTGTTGCCCATGTACAACCAAGGTTGGGCATGTGATAGATGTGAGGTTTTGGCGCAGGTCTAAGTCCGATAAATATGATAAACCTGCTTGTAAAGCAGGTGCTGTTGGTGGATTATCTTTGTTGATTGCAGTTTTAGCAATGTCGCGTAAGGCATGGCGGCTAAGTTTGTCGCCATGTAACATCATTTGAAAGAAACGTTGCATCAGCTTTGGGTTCTGTGTTTCGGCAGCCTGACTAAAACCTTGCCATACTTCATCACTGCAGCCGCTCATCCAATCATGGTGTTGGCGAAAGCGGGGGGTGGTTGAAACTAATACCAGCCCGCTTAAACCTTTAAGTTCTTGTTGTAGTTTGATGACGATTTGCCCACCCAAAGACCATCCAACCAGTATGGTGGGCTGGTTATGGGTATTAATATGATGTTGAATTTCTTGTTGCAAGTGGGTGAGCCACGCTTCAGTCGCTATATCGGGGCTTCCGCCGTGACCGGGTAGGTTGATGGCATAGGAGCGCGTAAGCGGAGAAAAGTGTTTGACTTGTTGATGCCAAATTTGAGTGGATTGCCCCCAGCCGTGCAAAAAAATGATATGAGGAAGCTTAGCCATACGCAAAAGCTAACCAAGATAGAGGATTGGTGGAAGTGAAAGCGAAAGAAAATAGAGGGTAAATCTTGTTTTCGGCTTCGCCTTATGCAGGATTTCTGTTGTAACTTTGCCTTTTTTATTGCACCATTAACCTATGATTGAGTTAGAAAATAGCAATAAATACTCTAAAAGGGCTCTGACCCCTTTTCTTCTACATGGTCCGTATCATGCAAGTGGGTATGCTTCTGGAGGACAAGTTATTGGTAATTTAGTAGGACAGGGGATAAGCAATGCAAATCAGTAAAGCACTCAGTATATATTTTTTTAAAGTTGCCTTGCCAGGTCTCGTTTTAGTAGTTGCACTTGGCTATTTGTTTGGGTGGATTGTCTACTTTTTGTCAAAGCAATTGGAACTTTTTACAACTGAGTATCAGTATGAATTAATACTGCCATCTTTTATAGCGCTTGGAATTCTTCTTTGGGCTGTAAAGATTACTAATGGATTTTATATTATTGTGAAAAATAGAAAAGCTCTTGAATCAGATGCAAACATCATTGATTAGAAATGAATAAGATCAATAGGGAAATAAAGGAGATGCTACCTTTTGATGATAAAAAGGTGTCCCGTCCAAGTGTCCAACGGTACAAAGCGGTAAGATTTAGGTCGTATTTTTGCTTAAATCACGTTTTTGAGCATTGGTTTTGAATTACGGTGACAGTTTACTAATTTTGGAGGTGAGTGTTCGTAAAGTTCAATGAATTTGGAGAATTGAGTTCCTTTGCGTCCTCTGCGCCGTTTGCGGTGAATTACACCCGTGACAAGCTGGGTCGTATCACGCAGAAGGTGGAGACGATTCAGGGCGTTACGACGACCACGGATTATGTCTATGACTTGGCTGGTCGATTAACAGGTGTATCGGAGAATGGTGTAGCTGTATCCGTGTATGGTTATTGGGAAAAAGGGGACGCTATGAAGTTCCCCCAGTTCACTGGACACTAGTTTGAACTATAGTAGTCATTTTCAAAAGATACAGGAGATTGATAATTGAGGTAAGAATGCC
>JALUWH010000103.1 GCA_027019685.1 Ghiorsea sp.
CCAACCCTACCCATGCAACGATAGCAACCGCATCTGCAACAGGCACAATTACCAATGATGATACAGCACCAAGCGTATCCATTGCCAATGCCTCTATTGCCGAAGGTTATGTAGGTACAAGCAATATGACTTTCAGCGTAACCTTGAATGCAGCTTCTGCATTTGCAACTACAGTGGATTATGCAACAGCAGATGGCACAGCCATTGCTGGAACCGATTACACAGCAGGCACAGGTACATTAAATATTCCAGCAGGTGCAACCTCGGGAACTATTACTGTTGCTGTTATAGGTGATGCATTACCCGAACCAGATGAAACCTTAACTGTATCTTTAGCCAACCCTACCAATGCAACGATAGCAACCGCATCTGCAACAGGCACGATTCTTAAAGATGATGTAACACCAGTGACCATGACAGTTGGTGGCAAGTCTCTCAACTTTACTTGGGATACATATAGCTTTTTAAGCATAGCGGATGCTAATATTGATCACTACCGTATTTTGGTGAATCCAGATGGTGCTTCTGGTTTCACAGTTGACCCTTATGCGGCAAATATCCCAAGCACAGCAACCACATATAGTTTGGTGATACCTGTGCATAAAACCAACTGGTTGGCAGCGCAATATATTGTGGAGGCTTGTGATATTACTGAAGCCATTTGTGTTGCATCGCCCAATCAGACACTTGCTTTGATTGATTCAGTGGCAGCTACGGTTTATGTCAAAGCATCCAACACAGGAGCTTATGATTACTTTGGTTATTCTGTTGCTTTAAGTGGTGATGGTTACACCCTTGCTGTGGGAGCTTATTATGAAAGTAGCGCAGCCACTGGTGTGGGTGGTAATCAGTTGGATAATACGGCTGGTTTATCAGGTGCGGTATATGTATTTAGCCGCACTGGCTCAACATGGGCGCAGCAAGCTTATGTCAAAGCATCCAACACAGGAGCTTATGATTACTTTGGTTCTTCTGTTGCTTTAAGTGGTGATGGTAACACCCTTGCTGTGGGCGCTTATAGGGAAGCAAGTGTCGCCACTGGTGTGGGTGGTAATCAGTTGGATAATCTGGCTGGTAGTTCAGGTGCAGTGTATGTATTTAGCCGCACAGGTGTGGCATGGGCGCAGCAAGCTTATGTCAAAGCATCCAACACAGGAGCTAATGATAACTTTGGTTATTCTGTTGCTCTAAGTAATGATGGTAATACCCTTGCAGTAGGGGCTTATGGGGAAGCAAGTGCCGCCACTGGTGTGGGTGGTAATCAGTTGGATAATACGGCTGGTTTTTCAGGTGCGGTATATGTATTTAGCCGCACAGGTGTGGCATGGGCGCAGCAAGCTTATGTTAAAGCATCCAACACAGGAGCTAATGATTGGTTTGGTTATTCTGTTGCTTTAAGTGGTGATGGTAACACCCTTGCTGTGGGAGCTTATGGGGAAGCTAGCGCAGCCACGGGTGTGGGTGGTAATCAGTTGGATAATACGGCTGGTTTTTCAGGTGCGGCATATGTATTTAGCCGCACAGGTGTGGCTTGGGCGCAGCAAGCTTATGTTAAAGCATCCAACGCAGAAGGTAGTGATACCTTTGGTTCTTCTGTTGCTCTAAGCGATGATGGTAACACCCTTGCTGTGGGAGCTTATTATGAAAGTAGCGCAGCCACGGGTGTGGGTGGTAACCAGTTGGATAATACGGCTACTAATTCAGGTGCGGCATATGTATTTAGCCGCACAGGTGTGGCTTGGGCGCAGCAAGTTTATGTCAAAGCATCCAACACAGAACGTGATAGATTTGGTTATTCCATTGCTTTAAGTGGTGATGGCAACACCCTTGCTGTGGGGGCTGATTTAGAAAGTAGCGCAGCCACGGGCGTGGGTGGTAATCAGGCAGATAATACGGCTGGTGCATCAGGTGCTGTGTATTTGTATTAAATAACCATTTCATATCATGATGACAAAGGTCGCTAGAGCATCATGCTTATATCTGATAGTTTTTGCCTATCTTGTAGACTATGGGAGGCTTGTGCATTGAAAATACTGCTTGCGGATGACCATGCTTTGTTTCGCGAAAGTCTATCTTTGGCATTGGTTCGCCTCACCGATGATACGCCTGAAATCTTGCAAGCCGAGCATGGTGAAAAAGCGATAGACCTAGCCAACGAGCATGATTTAGATTTGATACTACTCGACCTTGATATGCCGGGCATCAATGGCTTGGATGCTATTCAGACATTATTAGATATACAGGCTGATACACCCATTGTGATGATATCAGCGCATGAAGAAATAAGCGTGATCAACAAAGCCTTGGGCAAAGGCATCAAAGGATTCATCCCCAAAACCACCTCTGCTGATGTCACGCTATCAGCACTGCGTTTGGTGTTATCTGGTGGTACTTATTTACCACCGCAACTGATGCAACAAATACCTGTGGAAACAAAAAGCAATGATAATATCTTATTAACAACAAGGCAGACTGAAGTGTTAAAGTTGCTTCAAAAAGGGGTGCAAAACAAAAACATTGCTTTTGAACTGGGTTTAAGTCCATCCACAGTAAAAGTTCATATTCGCCGTATCTTCACCACACTGGGCGCTCGAAATCGTAGTGAAGCTGTTAATATTGCCATTGAAAAGGGTATCTTATAATTTTTCTATCTTCACTTGAGCTAAAAAAGATTTTAAGGCTTGAGGGTTCACAGGTTTATGTAAAAGGGGTATGTGTTGGGCTTGG
>JALUWH010000104.1 GCA_027019685.1 Ghiorsea sp.
TCAAGCAAACAACCTGATTGAAGCGCAAACACGATATTTTCAAACGATATTCCACGCTCTGCAATAAGCTTGCGATTTTTATCTGCACTCCAATTGATAGGCTTCATAGCCACGAGCATAGCATTTTTGTGTGCCTTTTGTCATTATTTTGATATTGGCATATGTGCAAATTTGAGCAATTTAACTTTGCAATAATAAAAGGTTGCGAATTAAGTATTATGTCCCCCGAATTCCGCGTGGAGGCGTGAAAAATGATTTATTCAGGAACGACGAATTAATATATCTCCCGAACTTTGTTTCACCGCCACATTTAATTCCTGCGCAATCTCCTTAATCATGCCATATCTCCAAGCATACATTTCATCCGCCGCTTTCTATAGCAGGCAAGGATTCCTGCAAGATATTTCAATTGCTGTTTAATCACAAACCCTTTAAGTTATCAGGGTTTCGCAAAATAGGGGGTGTTCTATCGAATATTTACAACGCATGGCGCAATACAATCAATGGATGAATACCAAGCTATACGACAAAGTGCAGCTTTTATCCGATGAAGAAATCGCCAAAGATAGAGGCGCATTTTTCTCATCCGTACTGGGCACGCTCAACCATCTTTTGGTGGCGGACTTGTTTTGGTTTCGCCGCTTTGCAGCATCCAAAGTTTGTAGGGAACATTTAGCAGCCATCAAGGATATGCCGCAGCCAAGTGGTTTGGATGATATTTTATTTGCTGACATTCGAGTTTTGCGCACACAACGCGACATCATGGACAAGTTAATTTTAGATTTTAGCCAAGTTTGGGATGAGCCCATGCTGCAATCAGATATTCGATATAGAAATATGAAAGGCATCAAATATCAAAAGCCGTTGGGCGAACTACTACAACATGTGTTTAATCATCAAACGCACCATAGGGGGCAAGTCACCACGCTTCTTTTTCAAGCAGGTATTGACCCAGAAGCTACGGATTTACTGGTGATGATGGTGGAGGAAAACGGGTGAATGAACAGAGGTTTTTTCATGTTGAAATCACAGTTACCGAAGCCGCGAGCCAGCTTGGTGTTACTCGCGTTGCCTTGTCTCGTGTTATCAATGGTAAAGCAGGCATTAGCCCTGATATGGCACTGCGCTTGGCTGCATGGTTAGGCAGTAGTCCCGAATCATGGATAAATATGCAATCAGCTTATGATCTTTATCAAGCAGCGCAAAAGAAACGCCCCAATATCAAACCAGTGCAAGAAGCTGTGCATGTTTGAACTAGAGACAACTGATTTGATGATGATGGAAGAAAATAGATGAGTAACCAAAGCCTTATCCCCATAGAAAGAGTTCAGCAAAGTATTCTGTTTATGCGTAAAGAGAAGGTTATATTGGATTCTGATTTGGCAGAGTTGTACGGCGTGGAAACTAGAGCGCTGGTGCAAGCTGTGAAGCGCAATATTGATCGGTTTCCTGAAGATTTCATGTTTCAACTTACATCTGAAGAGTATGCGTTTTTAAGATCACAAACTGTGACCTTAAAAAGAGGTCGTGGTCAGCATCGTAAATATATGCCTTATGCATTTACAGAGCAGGGTGTTGCCATGCTTTCGAGTGTTTTAAGAAGTACTCGAGCTGTGCAAGTGAACATTGAAATCATGAGAACTTTTGTGCAATTAAGAAAAGAAAGCACCGTAAATAAGTCGCTTTCTCGCAGGCTAAGTAAACTTGAGCAGAAATATGATAAACAATTTGTTGTTGTGTTTGATGCACTAAGAAATCTTATGGAGCCGCCAGTTACAGACAAACAACCGATTGGGTTTGTTCACTCAAAGAAAAAGGATAAGAAACATGAAGGGTGAAAAAATGGTAAATCAATTAAGTCTGCCCCCCTCGGTTGTTGTTGAAATCACAAATTGTGACTTCAAGTTGAGGATAGCTTGCATAAACAATCTAGTCAGTCTAGTCTTTTCAGGGCGATAAGGAGGTGCTTATGACAACATGGCAACTACAAGATGCAAAAGCGCGTTTAAGTGAAGTGATTAAATCTGCGGTTCAAGATGGTCCGCAAGAAGTCACTGTGCGAGGCAAACCATCAGCCGTTATCCTTTCTGTTGAAGCATATCAAGCCATGAAAAAAAAGCGTCCTGATTTTGTGTCTTTTATGCAACAGTCACCACTAATGGGTGAAGATATTGATATGTCGCGCTCTGAATCATTAACACGAGATGTTTCACTGTGAGTTATTTACTGGATACCAATGTGTTATCCGAGTTAGTGCGCCCCAAGCCCAATGCTTCGGTGATTTCATGGTTTTCTAGTGTGCCTGATGAAAGTTTATATATCAGCGCATTGACCATTGGTGAAATTCGTAAGGGTGTAGAAGGTGTGCCTGATGCAAGGCGTAAAGAGAAGTTAAGGGTATGGTTAGAGCATGAGCTTCCTGAATGGTTTGGTAAGCGTGTATTAAGTATTGACGGTGATGTTGCAGAACGGTGGGGAAGGCTACAAGCACAAGCTAAACGACCCGTGCCAGCCATTGATAGTCTTCTTGCAGCGACAGCTTTGCATCATGAATTGCGCATGGTGACACGCAATGAAAAAGATTTTGATTATCAAGGGTTAGAAGTGATTAACCCATGGGATATTTGATATGAGACGAATGGCATGTTCAGAAAAAAAGTATTGAACTTCCCCTTTTTCGC
>JALUWH010000105.1 GCA_027019685.1 Ghiorsea sp.
AAGTTCCAACGTCGTCGTAAGTTCTGTAAGTTTTGTGCAGATAAAACATTAACAATTGATCATAAAGACCCAGGGCTGTTGGGACAATTTGTTTCAGAGCGTTATAAAATTATCCCTTCGCGTGTAACAAGCACTTGTGCAAAACATCAACGTCAATTGACCACTGCGATTAAACGCGCACGTGTATTGGCATTGCTGTCGTTTACACCTTTGCATCACGATTGATTGATTTGTTCACCATAAGGCAAGCCCTTAAATGAGCCAAGACCCTGAGCAGCGTCTAGAAACTTTGCCTAAGTGGGCAGACTTCTTTTTAACCAATCGTTTGCCGTGTGCAGCGTTAGTGGTAGTGATGTTAACTGCGGCTTATGGTTTTAGCGTGTTGTTTGGGCATATTCCTATCATCGGATTTTTAATGGTGGTTGTAGGAATGTTGTTGCACTTGGCAGTGCCTAGTGTGTTTGCTTTGGTGTTGTTTGGTGGTGGGTTGTTTTATAGCCTGCAAGTTGGTGTGATTGCATCTGCGTTCATCTTGTTTTTGTCATCGGGAAGTTTTTATGTGACATTACTTTTTTTTGTAGTGTTTGTTGTTGCTTCTGCTTTAACTGCAAAAACAATGGAGAGAGAAGGTTTGGGTCAGGCTGCTTGGGTATTGGCTGTAGTTTTATTTACAGTGGTGATACTGAGCTTGATGATTGCGATGGATACAACAGGTATTCAAGCATTTGTGTCTGAACTCTTTAAACCCATGATTGATGACATGGTAAGCAGTGTGCCAGCGACTGAAACACAAGCAGTGGATTCGATTAAGCAGTTGCAGGGCTGGGTAGTTAAAATATTCCCAGGTTTGTTGGTGTTTAGTTTATGGCTTGTATGGTGGGGTAATATAGTTTTTGCACGTAAAATGGCAAAGCGATATAACTTTTACCAAGGCAATGATAGCAGTATGTTAGACTTTGCCCTACCAACATTGTTGATTTATGTATGGGTTGCTTTTGCAGCTATGGCATGGTTGGCAACAGGTGACTTGCAGTATGTAGCAGGCAATGGTTTGCTGGTGTTATCAGGTTTGCTTGCTGTGCAAGGTATTATGGTTGCTCATGCTTGGTTTGAGAGCCGTAAGATGGTGAACACAATTATAGTGATGTATGTGATGTTATTTTTTTGGTCTGCTGTGGTGATATTGTTCATTGTGGTTGGACTACTTGATTTTTGGTTTAATTTTCGTCGAAATATGATTTCGACAACAGGAGAAAAATGATGGATTTGATTCTTTTGGAACGTGTAGAAGGACTCGGAAATGTTGGTGATGAAGTAAAAGTACGTGATGGTTATGGTCGCAACTTTTTATTACCTCAAAACAAAGCAATTGTTGCAAGCACTGGTAATGTAAAAGTGTTTGAACGTCGTCGCAAAGTTTTAGAAGATAAACAAGCAGAAGTTCTTGCTGCGGCAAAAGCGGAAGCTGAAAAATTATCTGCTTTGGATTTGGTTGTTGTTCGTGCAACCTCTGATGGCAAGCATTTGTATGGTTCTATTGGTGCTACAGAATTAGCAGCAATGATTAATGAACAAGACTTTGATGTTGCACGTCGTGACATTTTGCTAGATGCACCCATTAAAGAAGTAGGTGAACATGAGTTTCGTGTTCGTTTGCATCCTGATGTGGTTGCAGAACTTAAAGTTAGCATTGAAGCTGAAGTATAATTGATTGATGAAGGCAATACCCCGACACGTGAGTTAGGCTTGCGTGAACGGGTTCCCCCTCATGCGCGGGATGCTGAGTGTGCCGTGCTGGGTGGAATTATGCTTGATCCAGAGGCTCTTGAGCGTTTGGAGGGTATTTTATCGCCAGATCATTTTTACATCGCAGCCAATGGCAAAATATTTGCTGCTATTTATGCTTTGTCAGCCGATAATCATCCTGTTGATGCTCTAACAGTTAAAGATTACTTAGAACGTTCAGGTGAGTTGGATCAGTGCGGTGGTGAAGTTTACCTAGGTGACTTGATTTCACTCATTCCTACCTCAGCAAATGTTAGGCATTATGCTGAAATTGTACGTGAACGTGCGATTTTACGACGTTTGTTGCAAGTTTGCTCAAAAATATCGCAAGAAGTCTATGAAAGCCCGATGAAGCCGGTGGCAGAACATTTGGATGTTTCTGAATCGCAGATTTTGGCTGTTTCAGAAAGTTTTAGTCAAGATAAGAAAAACTTCTTTTCCTTAAAAGAACTGATTCAAGAAGGTTATAAAGAATTACAAAAACGGTATGAAGATCAGCGTGCAGTGACAGGTGTATCCACTGGTTTTATTGATTTGGATGAAAGTACGGCTGGCTTACAACGTGGAGACCTTATTATTATTGCAGGGCGGCCTAGCATGGGTAAAACGGCCTTTGTGATGAACTTAGCACAAAATGCTGCGATTCGTGATGAAGGCAATGCGAATGTGGTGGCTGTTTTTTCATTGGAAATGTCGGCACAACAAATTTCTATGCGTTTGTTGGCTGCAGAGTCTCAAGTGGATATGTCAAAAATGCGTACAGGTAGTTTTGTTCCTGATGATTGGCGTAAACTTGCAGCTGGTACGGCGAAACTTTCTGAAGCAGCTATTTTTGTTGATGATACCCCTGCGATTACAGTGCATGATATTAGAGCTAAGTGCCGTCGTTTAAAACGGGATCATGGTCGTCTTGATGTGGTATTGATTGACTACCTGCAATTAATGACAGGTACGGCAGCAGAACGTAAAGACCTAGAAATCAGTGAAATGACCCGTTCACTTAAAGGTTTGGCTAAAGAGTTGGATGTACCTATTTTAGTACTGTCACAGCTAAACCGTTCACTTGAATCGCGCTCTGATAAACGACCTATGATGTCAGACTTACGAGAATCAGGTGCTATTGAACAAGATGCCGATGTAATTATGTTTATTTACCGTGATGAGGTTTATAATAAAAAACCTGAGAATGAAGGTAAAGCCGAGATTATTATTGCCAAACAAAGGAATGGACCAACTGGAACAGTACACCTTGCCTTTAGGAAAGAATTTACGCGCTTTGAAAATTTAGCCAAAGGTTTTGACTAGCTTTCTGCCTAAAGCTTGATTTATTCTTTTAAATTAATAAAACCTAAGTGGGTTGCTTCAAAGACAGCTTCGGAGCGTGAGCTGACAGAAAGTTTTCGATAAATATTGCGAATATGAGCCCGTACAGTATTGGTTGATAAAGAAAAAGTCTCCGCTATTTCATCATAACTATACCCTTTAGCAATGAAGCGTAAAACTTCATTTTCTCTTGATGTTAGTGGGTTTTTTACTTGCGGAGCATGTTGCTCATCTTGTTTTTTAAAGCGTTTGATGAGGTGACGTGCAATTTCTGGGCTAATGGCGGACTCACCACGCAATGTACTCATCACTGCATCACCCAACTCTTCAAAGGCCTGTTTTTTTAGCAAATAACTGCTTGCACCAGCTTCTAAGGCACTTACAACACTTTCTTCATCATCAAACATAGTAACAACCAATATTTCAATCTTTGGGTAGAGCTGCTTGGCTTGGGCGATGACCTTAACGCCATGTCCATCAGGTAAACCTAAGTCTGAAATAAGAATATCAGGTTGGTGTTCTTTTAATGCAATTAAGGCTTCTTCACAACTACCGACTGCTGCAGTAAGACGTAATTCTGGATGAATTTTTATGGCTTTACTTAAAAGATGGCGCGTAGGTTTTTCATCTTCAAGTAGTAAGGCGTGATAAAGTTTCATGCAGTTTTTTAGTTGTCAGCTTTGGCGCTAAATTCAGGGTCAAATGTTTTGTTGAGGTAAGCAATAATATCATTGGACTCATATAGCCACGTTGTCTGCTTACCCTCATCAATGCGTAAACAAGGCACTTTGATTGTGCCACCTTCTTTTTCAAGTGTGTTGCGATGTTCTCCATCGCGAACTTGTGCATTACGGTATTCCAAAGGGATATTTAAACGGTGAACAGTGCGCCGTGTTTTTATACAAAAAGGACAAGCGAAATATTGGTACATCGACATGTTTTCAGCGATGGTATCCACACGTTGTTGCTCTTCAGGGCTACGTTTGATTTTACGAGGGTTGGTTAACCAGCTAACAAAAGCCATCAATCCACCCACACCTTCACGAAAAATTTTAAGTGAAATCTTTTTAAGCATGTACTAAAGCCCCAATTGGTATCGTAAATATTAAAAATGAGATGCGATGCTAACAGTATGTATTTGAATTTCACAACCTTTTAATGCTGTATGTGCAATATTGACAACATTAGTGCAAAACGTAGCTTGTTTTGCATTAGGTTGCGCGTTCATTGTTAGCGCTATTGCTTCGTGTACGAGATAAGGAGATAATAATGACTTCAGAACATGATATTTCATGTTATTCACCAGGGCTTGCAGGAATTCCAGTTGCAGAATCCGCTGTATCAACGATTGATGGGCAGCAAGGTGTGCTTGCATATCGAGGCATTGATATTGAAGAGTTGGCTGAGAAGTCTTCGTATGAAGAAACATCCTTTCTATTGATTTACGGACGTTTGCCGACTGCTGATGAATTGGCGAAGTTTGATGCAGACTTGCGCCACCACCGTCGTATTAAATTCCGTATTCGTGATATGATGAAGTGTTTTCCAGAGTCGGCTCATCCTATGGATGCGTTGCAAGCATGTGTGGCGGTATTGGGTATGTATTATCCCATTGAAAAAGGTTTGAATCAACAGCTTGGTGAAGATGATATTCGTGAGGTTTACTTACGATTGATTGCAAAACTACCAACGATTGTTGCTGCACATGCACGTATGCGAAAAGGTGATGACCCAATTCAACCACGTGATGACTTATCACATGCAGCTAATTTTCTTTATATGTTAAGTGGAGAAGAACCTAGCCCATTGGCAGAGCGAATTATGGATGTAGCACTTATCGTACATGCAGAGCACACTATGAATGCCAGTACATTTTCGACTATGGTGGTAGCATCATCTCAAGCAGACCCTTACTCATCTATTAGCGCGGCTGTAGGTTCATTGTCTGGTGCGTTGCATGGTGGTGCGAATGAAGATGTTTTGCACATGCTTGATGAGATTGGTTCATTAGAGAATGCAGAGAAGTATTTACAAGATAAGCTTACCAATAAGAAGAAAATTGCTGGTTTAGGACATAGAATTTATAAAACCAAAGACCCTAGGGCAACCTTGTTGCAAAAGTTATATGGTGAGTTGGCAAAAGAAGTTGGTGAAGATCCTACTTATGAAATTGCTCGTTATATAGAGCAGTTCTCAAAAGATACTTTGGGTAAGAAGGGCGTGTGCCCTAACGTGGATTTTTATTCAGGTATTGTGTACCGTAAGCTTGGCATTGAAACAGATTTGTTTACACCTATTTTTGCGGTATCGCGTGTGGCAGGCTGGTTGGCTCACTGGCGTGAGCAATTGGCAGATGGTCGTATTTACCGACCTATGCAAATTTATACAGGGAAAACTAATCAGGGTTATATTCCTATAGAAGATAGAACGTAGATTGTTTTCAACTGCAATAAAAGACTTGGGACAACCCTAGTTTTTTTTAACCTTTTTGGGAATATGAGCAGCCTTTCCACTACATCTAATCTAATAATGATTCATATTAAAACAATAAACTATGAAAAATAATATCTAGGTTCTTTGGGCACTCTCCTTTATTAAGGTTGTACTTACGGGGTGCTCGCGCATCTTTTTGGAGAAAATACAGCATACTTGAATCTTGAACATTGCCAAAATAAGATTAGGTGGCTATATATAGTTTATACTATGTAAGTTTTAGGGAAGAGTCATTAATAATGAAACATATAATCTTTATTTTGTTGGCGACATACATAACCATGCATTCGTCTGCTTTATCTGCTGCTGGGCTTAACAATATTGACCAGGGTAACCTTATTTCAGCTATAGAAGACTATCGCTTTAGTGATTATGAGTCTGCTATTCCTACCCTTGAAAGCTTATATCATAAATCTCCAAATAGTTTACTCACCATGCAATATTTAGCTTTATCTTATCAGGAAACAGAGCAAGCAGGTAAGGCTGCTGCTACATTTGAAGCATGGCTAAAAGCTAATCAATACGATACATCTTCAGCATCTCGATTTGCTTGGTTGGGCTTAACCAATGCTTATCTTGGAATGGGAGAGCTTACAAAAGCTGAAACTACACTTTCGACTTGGGTAAAAGCCAATCCCAAGGATATTCAAGCACAAATCACATTGGGGGATATACTGGTCAAACAGCAGGCTTACGTTAAAGCTAATGCCTTGTGGGACAGTATTCTCAAGCATCCCGATGCTAAGGCTTCGGATCAAGCCGCTGCTTGGTATTATAAAGCTTGGATAGCTTACAATAATCAAGAGGTTGAACAGACACAAGATTTTGCCAAGAAGTCTTTAGCAGCAGATAAGGAAGGCGTATACGCAAATGCAGCTAAACAGTTGGAAGCATCGCCTGCACAACAGCAATTAGGTTTTAATGGCTTTGCAGCGTTGGAGACTTTCTATAATTCGAATGTAAAGCTTGTTCCCGAAAGCTTAACCTCAAGCAAATGGGGAGGTGACAAGGGCATACAAGGAACTTTAGTTTTAGGTTGGGGGCTGCCCAAAGTTGCTTTAAACTATATATTTTCAGGCTCCGTACACCAAGACTATAGCGATTATGATTTGTCTGCACATATCATTTCTGCGGCATGGCAAAAAGATAGCACATGGCGCTTCAAACCTTTTTATGAATATATAATATTGGGTGGAGATAAACTATATCAATCTTTGGGTACTGGTATTTATTATACCCAAAATACATGGATTTATGAATACACATTTAAACTAAAAAGCTTTAACGATGCCTTTGGTAGTAATGCTGTTGATTTAACAAGGCTTGGTGGTAGTAGCCATGAATTAAGAGCAAAAACAGATATTAGAACCAAGACTCTTACCTTCACTGTTTCACCTTATCTTCTAGCAGAACTGACCAAAGGTGATGCGACACATGATAATTCAGACAGTTATTATCAACTTGGAGGCGATGCCTCAACTAATATTTCTTGGGCAAAAGGTTGGGATACAAATATCAAGTTAGCCATGTATTCGAGGTTATATGCAGCAGCAGATACCAGTATACTATTAAGCTTAACAGACACAACAAAGCGTAATGATAACTTTTTTCAAATAAGTACTGCAACATCTTGGAAGCCTTGGGATATTTATGACATATCTTTTATCATCAATGCCTCATACCTCAAAAATATATCTAACTATGATAGTAGTTTGGTTACCGCTGTTTCCAGTAAGGCTTATTCAGCGTGGCGAATTGGAAGCATGTTAACAGGGCAGTGGTAGTTTAATATTAAATGTTTTTAGCTATGCTATCTTATATACACTAGGTTGTAATAAAGTTTAATCATTGACAGGAGTAAGTTATGATAAGAGTCCCTTTATTTTTTATATTAGCTATATTTATGCTAACAACAGTGCCTGTTTCAAAAGGTTATGCAGCAGCCAGTATAGGCAGAATTATGCATGCTTATGGTTCAGCTTGGGTTCAGCGTGGCACAACCCGAGAACAAGCAGAAAAGGGTCAAGTTATATTCCGCAATGATTCTATTGTAACAGGTTCAAGAGGTAGAGTGAAAATTATTATGAGTGATGGTAGCAAAGTTTACATTGGTGCCAATAGTCGTGTTTCACTGCGGAAATATTCTTTGCGCGGCAGTAATCTTTTAAGTGCTAGTATTCATATGTTATGGGGTAAGGCGCGCTTTTTTGTAAACAAACTTACATTACGCAATTCATCTTTTCGAGTGCGTACTTCTACAGCAGTATTGGGTGTTCGTGGTACAGAGTTTATTGTTATCGTACCTCCTACACCTGAGTTATTAAACAATGCTTTTGGAGAACTTACTTTAGCGGATATTCCCGCACTAGCTACGCGTACCGTACTGACAGAGGGTGCTGTTGATGTCAGCGTTGATGGTGCTGCACCAAAACGCCTATTACCAGGTCACACAGCCTTAGTTGATAAAGGAGGGAAGGTAAGTATCCGTGAAACAGGTGAAGGGGATGCCTATTTAAAAGATGCTGATGGTAAACTTGACGATATTGGTGAAAGCAAAGTTAAGGGGCGTAGCTTGCCTAAACCACCAACCGTTCGCAATCAGCCAAGACTAAAAGGTAAGAAAGCAGCCTTTAAAAAGAAGCTCGGGCAAGCAAACGTAAATCCAAGCCTAAATGGTGTTCCACAAGATGCTGTTAATGCTCTGCAAAACCTTAATAATACAACGGAAATTATTATTAAGCCGAGTTTTGTGGTACCCTAACTTAACTTTATTCAAGTAATGCTTAACGTTTTGAAACTTTAATACGGGGTGTAGGGAAAACTTAGTTCAATAGGATTGAGTCCCTAACTGTTTTACTTTGCCTATATGCTCATGAGCGCACTTATGCCGTGTGAATAGTATGTTTGTTTTTGCAAATACCTAAGCAACAACTTAATGTACAGGCATGTCTAATAAAACTTCATTTGCAGTTGCGCTAATTCATGCGCCTGTATTTAATAAAGCAGGAGAAAGCTCTGCAACTTCTGTATCTTCCATTGATGTGCATGATTTTGCACGAACATGTGGTTTTTACGATGTGTCACCTGTGTATGTCGTGCACCCAGCAGAAGGTATGCGGCAGTTTGTTGAAGCTATTCAAGACCATTGGACAACAAGTAAACGAGGCAACCTTAATCAAGGTAGGCGTGATGTTCTTTCAAACATCAAGGTAGTGTCTACTATAGATGAAGTCTTGGCCGATAAGGATTATCAACTTTGGTATACTTCTGCGGAGGCTCCCAAAAAAGGTAAGTTAGTTGCAGCACAAGAATTGCGTAAAAAAGAGGGAGCACACTTACTTGTTTTTGGTACAGGACATGGTTTAGATACGAAAAATATGCCAGATGAAAATGGATGGTTGTATTCTATTGAAGGTATCGGTAAGGTGCGCCACCTTTCTGTGAGAGCGGCCTTAGCAATTTATCTTGATAGGCTGTTCCGATGATTTTGGAGGATAAGCAAAATGCGTGCTTTAGATGATGTAACAAATGACCAAATTCGTAGTGATATTCCAGATTTCCGTGAAGGCGATACTGTTCGCGTAAACGTTCGTGTGGTTGATTTTAAAGACCTTAAAGGCGGCAAAGTTGAAAAGCGTGAGCGTATTCAAGCTTATGAAGGCATCGTAATTGCGCGTCATAACAAGGGTATTTCAAGCAGTTTTACCGTTCGTAAAATTTCTAGTAACGTTGGTGTTGAGCGTGTGTTCCCATTGCACTCACCCATGCTTGAAAGCATCGAAGTGAAACGTCACGGTCGCGTTCGTCGTGCGAAACTTTACTATCTACGTGAACTACGTGGTAAAGCAGCTCGTATTCGTGAGCGTCGTTTTAACTAAAACAATCACTAAGCTTGAAAAGAGCTTGATAATGATTTGTAATAAGGGCTCCTATGTGGGCCCTTATTTATTTTAACAGTTTGTTAATTATTAAACTTTAGTTTTTTGGTTTTTAGAAACCAACGGAGTATTCAATTTCATGACAACACGTGAAGATTTTTTCAAAGCAGATTTAGATGATGAAGTAGTGGTGCAGGCCATTAAAGATGAGTTGGGTCGTCAACAACATACCCTAGAGCTTATTGCCAGTGAAAATATTGTATCCAAAGCTGTGATGCAAGCGCAAGGCTCAGTAATGACCAATAAATATGCTGAAGGCTACCCTTCGCGTCGTTATTATGGTGGTTGTGAGTATGTGGACAAAGTGGAAGCTTTAGCTCAGGCACGTGCCAAAGAAATCTTTGGTGTAAAACATGCCAATGTACAGCCGCACTCAGGTTCTCAAGCTAATATGGCTGTGTATATGGCTGTACTTAACCCTGGTGATACCATCATGGGTATGGACTTGTCGCACGGTGGACATTTGACTCACGGCTCACCTGTGAACTTTTCTGGTCGTTTATATAATGTAGTGGCTTATGGTGTGGAAGAAGGCACAGAACGCATTGATTATGATATTATGCAAAAGTTGGCTGAAATTCATAAACCTAAGATGATTATTGGTGGTGCATCAGCTTATGAGCGTGAAATTGATTTTAAACGCATGCGTGAAATTGCTGACTCCGTGGGTGCCGTTTTGTTTGTAGATATGGCACATTATGCTGGTTTGATAGCTGCAGGTGTTTATCCTTCACCTGTTGGCCATGCACATGTGATTACCACAACCACACACAAAACATTACGTGGCCCTCGTGGCGGTATGATTTTGACGGATGATGATGATTTAGCAAAAAAACTAAACTCACGTATTTTTCCAGGTATTCAAGGTGGTCCTTTGATGCATGTGATTGCAGCCAAAGCGGTAGCATTTGGTGAAGCTTTGGGTGAGCAATTTAAAGCTGACCAAAAACAAGTGATTGCCAATGCTAGAGCTTTAGCAAAAACATTGGTGGATGGCGGTTTGCGTGTAGTATCTGGTGGTACAGATTGTCATATGTTCCGTGTTGATGTGCGTAACCAAGGTATTACAGGTAAGATTGCGGAAGAAGCTTTGGAAGCTGCTGGTATTACAACCAATAAAAATACGATTCCGTTTGACCCTGAATCTCCATTTGTGACTTCAGGTATTCGCCTTGGCGCATCAGTGATTACAGCGCGTGGTATGAAAGAAGCTGAAGCTAAATTGATTGGTTCTATGATTCTAAAAGTGCTGGCTGCACCTGAAGATGCTGCGATTCATGCCGAAGTATTTAATGAAGTGAAAGCTTTGACTGATCGCTTCCCAATTTACGAAGACTGATTTATGCATTGCCCTTTTTGTGCGCATGACGATACGCGAGTTATAGATTCGCGTGTAGTTGAAGATGGTTCGGCTGTTCGTCGTCGTCGGCATTGTGATGAATGTGGCAAGCGTTTTTCCAGCTATGAACGTGCCGAATTGCGTTTGCCCTTGGTGATTAAGAAAGACGGGACACGGGTTGCTTTTAATATTGAGAAAGTGCGCGATGGTATGCAAAAATCTCTGGAGAAACGTCCAGTTTCAGCAGATGATTTGGAAAAATCAGTTCATAGTGTGCTCAAAGCTGTGCAAGAAACCAATGAAAATGAGATTTCAGCAGAAATTATTGGTGACTTTGTGATGGAACAACTACGTAAACTTGATGGTGTAGCTTATGTTCGTTTTTCATCGGTATATCGAGAGTTTAAAGATGTGGATGAGTTTTTAACGGCTGTTCGTGCCGCCATTGGTACACAAAAGTAAACGAAAGTAATTTTACTATTTCATTAAAAAGGGAGCCTATATAGGCTCCCTTTTTTGTTGTTTGGGTAAGACTATTTTAGTCGATACGTGTTTTCTCAGCTTGCTCTTGTTCAGTTTTACAGTCGATGCAAAGTGTGGTTACAGGACGGGCTTGTAAACGTTTGATGCTGATATCACCACCACAAGCATCACAAATACCAAAGTCACCTTCGCGCAAGCGATAAAGTGTTTCTTCAATTTTATGGATAAGTTTTAGTTCACGACTTTTAATACGAATATCAAAGCTTAAGTCTGTTTCAGCAGCTGCTTGGTCGGCAGGGTCTGGAAAAGCAGTGGTCTCTTGCTCATGCATTTGGTGCATGGTGTCATTTTGTGACTCTTCAAGCTCTTCTTTCCATGCGGTTAGTTGCGCTTCAAATGCGGCAAGTTCTTTTTTTGTTAAAGCCATGCTAGTCCCCTTTGAACTATAATTTAATGCTTTTTGTTCGCTTTTGTTTCCATATTTTACTATGGCTGTCAACAAAGCGCGACGCATTGTAGCGATACTGTCATAAAATACAATTTTAGTATTTTTTTGGAGAAAAAGTTGTGATAAAGGTCTCAGTTAAGCATGCTTTTAAGGGCTTTTATGAGTATTTCACATTCGTTAGGTGTACCAATGCTGATGCGTAAGTACATATTGATTCTTGTTGCTTCAAAATGACGGACAATAATACCTTGGTTACGCAATGATTGAGCAATGAATTTAGCATCATGATGTGGATGTGTAGCAAAAATAAAGTTGGCTTGAGAGGGCAGGATATTAAACCCTAACTCTTGCATGCCAGTGTATAGTTTGTCCCTTGTCCTAATAATACGCTGGCAAATATCATCAAAATACTTTTTGTCATCAATCGCAGCTGCGGCACCTAAGGTGGCGAGCTTATCCAATGGATATGAATTAAAACTATCTTTGACCCGAACTAAACCTTGAATTAAATCAGGGTGCCCCATAGCAAAGCCTACGCGTAAACCAGCCAGTGCGCGTGATTTTGAAACGGTTTGCACCACCAAAAGGTTAGGGTATTGATGGATAAGAGAAACCGCAGATTCACCACCGAAATCAATATAAGCCTCATCAATTACAACAACGCTGTTGGGGTTATTTTGCAATAAAGTTTCAATATTATTTAAACCTAAGCCAATACCTGTAGGGGCGTTGGGGTTAGGAAAAATAATCGCACCATTTTCTTGGTTGTAATCATGAACATCAATAGCAAAATCATTATTTAAAGGAATAGTTTTGTAATTGATGCCGTAAAGACCGCAATATACTGGATAAAAGCTGTATGTAATATCGGGGAATAATAAGGGTTTATCATGTTTTAAGAGGGCTTGAAAAGTATGGGCAAGCACTTCATCTGAGCCATTGCCAACAAATACCTGTGCTGTGTCCAAATCATAATAATTCGCAATGCTTTGTTTGAGTATTTCACTGTTGGGGTCTGGGTATAGCTTTAGCCTTTCATTTGTCGCTGTTTGGATTGCCTCTAAAGCTTTGGGTGAGGGTGAGTATGGGTTTTCATTGGTGTTGAGCTTAATGAGATTGGAGAGCTTGGGTTGTTCACCAGGAATGTATGGCTTTAATTGGTGAACGGATTCGCTCCAAAACTGACTCATATCAGGTGCTCCTGAGAAATAAGATGATGTTTGCCTGCAAGACAGCACGGTAAACATAAGCGAGGTTTGGTTCAAGTAAGATTTGTTGTTTGCAGCACATAAGTTGCATAAGTTGTTGGTATTGTTAACTTGCGTTCTGATAAAGATAGAGGATTTGGGTTAGGGATGAATAGATTGGCGAATGCGCCACTGCAACAAAATTATGATAGACCGCGTAAGCGTATGGTTGATGAACAGATTATTGCACGAGGTATTCAATCGCCGCGGGTGATTGCAGCAATGCTACAGGTTCAACGCCATATCTTTGCGGGTGAAGCTTTGCGGCTACATGCGTATAAAGATAAATCGTTGCCTATTGGTGAGGGACAAACGATTTCTCAGCCTTATATGGTCGCTAAAATGACGGAGCTTCTTGATTTAAAAGGACATGAACGTGTGCTTGAAATTGGTACGGGCTGTGGTTATCAAACGGCAGTATTATCATGCCTTTGTAAACGTGTGTACAGCATTGAGCGCATTGAATCATTGCATGGGCTGGCAAAAAGAAATTTGCGCAAAGCAAGGCATAGCAATGTAATGTTGCGTTGTGGTGATGGTTTATTGGGTTGGGAAGATTATGCACCTTTCGATGCCGTTATTGTAACTGCAGGAGGTTTTGCTTCTGATTTATGGCTGGAGCAACTGGCTGAAGGTGGTGTGTTATTGATGCCAGAAGGTATTGGTAAGTCACATCGTTTGGTACGTAGGTATAAACGTGAGGGTAAGGTGGATGAAGAATATTTTGATGATTGTACATTTGTACCATTGCTCTCGGGTATAAACTAATGGAAGAACAAACAAAGAAGCTATCTTGGTTACGTCGTTTATATCATTGGACATTATCGTGGGCTGACCACCCTTCTGCTAAATATGCATTGTTTTTTATTGCACTAATTGAATCCAGCGTATTTCCCATCCCCCCTGATATTTTATTGATTGCACTTGCTTTAGGGCAACCAAAATCTGCATTGAAGTTTGCTGCGATTACTACGGCAGGTTCAACCGTAGGTGCAATCGTTGGTTATGGAATTGGTTTTTTATTGTGGGCAAGTGTTGGTCAGTCGATTATTGAATTTTATGGGCTTACTTCACAGTATCTCAAAGCAGAGGATTGGTTTGCGATGTATGGTGTGGCGATTGTTTTGATTGCTGGCTTTTCGCCTATTCCATTTAAGGTGATTACCATTGCCGCAGGTGCATTTGGACTTGCCTTTATTCCCTTTATTTTAGCAGCACTAGCATCGCGTGGCGCAAGGTTTTTCCTTGAGGCGGCCATTTTACGTTGGGGTGGCGATAGATTAAGAAACTTTGTTGAAAAGCATTTCGAGCTAATGACAATTCTTATCACACTTTTGGTTGTGGCAGGGTTTGTTGTTATTTGGGCTATGGGTTAATTATTTTGGCTACACGGCATATCTTATTGCTTGCGTGTATAAGCATATTGATATTTGGTTGTTCACGTTATGATTATTACCCTCGTGGTATTCAACATGGGGGCAGCAAAAAGTCATTTGAAAGCAACCGTGCTGCTTATATTGTTAAGTATGGTGATACATTATATAGTATTGGTCGGAAATTGGGTATTGATTTTCATCGTCTAGCAAAGATGAACGGTATTCGTAGACCTTATACCATTTATGTTGGGCAACGTTTATATACTAATGGTTCTGTGGCAAAAAAACATACAAATCAGGTGCGTAAACAGCCTGTTAAAAAGGTGAAAACCAAGCCGAAAAGTA
>JALUWH010000106.1 GCA_027019685.1 Ghiorsea sp.
GCACCACTTTATCAAAAGACCTGCAAGCAATTGCGGGTCTTTTTTTACATCTATTTCCTACCAAAAAAAGCATAACAGTTTATTTGCTCACCTATCACTATAAAACAATGGCGTAAACCCTTGACACCTATAATAAATTAGTCTTTCATTCGATTATGAAAGCATTGGCCACCATCCTAAACCTTGAGTTGCTCTTTCCCTTAGAAAGATACGTATATCATGCTTTCACTAACCCGCTTAAAAATATTACCTATAAAACATTTTACATATTACTTCCTTTTGGCTTTAGACTTGCTTGCTTACACGAGATTCAGGAAAATACCTTAGAAATAAAGTGCTTGCACAATTATTATGTGAAGGAGGCGGGCTTGTTTTTTACAAATATGCAACATAAGAACCTACAACAAAATACACCAATCATCAGCCCATCTCAATGGACACAGAGTTGAACATGACCAGTAAACTAAACCTTACAAGGTTGCTTTTAACACTTCTGTATTTAAGCATAAGTGCTAATATATTAGCATGTAGAAGCACAGTTCCGCAACCATCCATGCCCTTACATACGCTAAACTCTCCTATTCCAAAATATAAAATGCACAATATAGGCCCACAACAAGCATCTGAATCACAATCAGTACACTACGTGGACTTAAATCAAGATAGTTTCATCGATTTACTCATTGGTGGGCATGAAAACATTGACGGTTTCCATATTGAATGGGGCGATGGCACTGGTAACTGGACACTACAAGGTGGACCACTCACAGCCATGCAGCCTCGTGCCATTGCCACTGCAGACATTGATCACGATAACAATATCGAAATTCTCATTGGCGGCGAAGGTGATCAAAAAGGCTTGCAAGTATGGAAGCTAAACAATCAAACACAGGCTTGGAGCCTACATTCTTCCCCTTTGGTTGGGGGCGTGTTCCATGCAGTAAAATTTGCTGATATTAATGAAGATGGATGGCAAGATATTATTGCTGTTCGCTCAGACAGCATTGCTGATGGTGGCATTTATGTGTTGCTTAATGATGGACGTAACGGCTGGGTTCAAGGTACAGGGCCTATGGTCAAAGGTATCTTTACAGGTTTATCTGTTGAAGATATTAACGCAGATGGTCACCTTGATATTGTAGCTGCACGCCGTGGCGGCTTGGGTGCTACACAAAACCGAGACCAACTCTGGAGTCAAGCTGGTGGGATTCAAGTTTGGTATGGTGATGGCAATGCACGCTGGGAACCCTTGGTGTTACCCACCAATGCCGATGCTGAATCAGTTACGGTAGCTGACATCAATAACGATGGTAACTTGGATATAGTGGCTGGTTTATACCAGCACGGTATTCGTTTCTGGTTGGGTGGTGAAAAAACATGGGTGATTCAAAGTCTTACAACATCAGGCACTTGGTCAGGTGTTCGCGTAGGCGACCTCAATGCAGATGGTGATAAAGAATTGGTTGCCACATCAAGCATTGGTCAAGGTATCGCTATTTGGGGCTGGAAAGACAATCGTTTTATCAGTGAAGAGCATCAAGTACCTGATTATGGTGTATACCTCGATTTGGATCTTGGCGATGTAAAAAATAACGGTTTATTGGATATTGCTGCAACACGAGCCGATGGTGGGGTTGAAGTTTGGTCTTTTAGCAAAGCCAAACCCTTACCTATGAAAAAATTCTTATCCAAACAAGTCGGAGAACGTCTTTCTATCTATTTTGATTCAGGAACAGCACGTTTAAACCCTGAATCTATTGAAAAAGTAAACGCATGGGTTGATTCCCTAGGTGTAAATTTGAGCCAGCTCCATCTTGAATTACAAGGTCGTGCTGACCAGCGTCCTATTCATTCTGAACTATTTCCTAATAATACAGCACTTTCCAAAGCTCGCGCTGATGCAGTTGCCACAACACTATTAAGGCACAGTGCAAAAAAAGAAAACATGAATATTGATGCCTTAGGTGATAAATCACCACTTCCACCTGGTTTAGACCCTGTCTCCTTACGCCAAAACAGAAGGGTATTTGTAGAAGCCTTTAAAATTGAAAACACCAAACTTCCTTTATCTGCATCTAATATCAATAAACGTGATTTATATAATATTGATGAAAACAAAGTATTTAAAACTATTGATGGCGTGCCTGAATACAAAGTTGGTATTGGTGATGAATTACAAATTACTTTTTGGCAAGGTGCAAAAGCAGAGAAACAAAAGGTTATCGTACAAATCGATGGCACAGTATCTCTTCCTTACCAAGCAGCGCTTAAAGTCGCAGGTTTAACCCCCCGTGAAATCGATAATCTCACCACAAACATTATCAAAAAATATGAGCGGAATCCACGCGTTGATGTTCAAGTGCTTAAAGCAAGGAGTAAATTTGCCAGTATTTTTGGTGAGGTACAAAGCTTATCTCGTCAACCTACTGGTGCAGGTACTTACCCATTGCGCGGTAAAGAAAGTTTGGTTGATTTTTTATCACGTGTCGGTGGTCCAACCAAAGAAGCTAACTTAAACAATGTTCAAATCATTCGTGATGGTAAAACCGTACTCTTGGATTTAAATCGTGCAATTCGCCAAGGTGATTTATCTGAAAATGCTATCATTGATGCTGGAGATACCATTTTTATCCCATCACTTGCCCAGTCCAAACGCCAAGTCTACGTGCTTGGACAAGTTGCCAAAGCAGGGATTGTAGAATTCACAGGTAACATCAACTTTTTGGATGCTGTATCTAAAGCGGGTGGTCTAACCAAAGATGCCTATTTACCAGATATTCGTATTTTACGTGCCGATAGAGACCAGCCTCAAATCCTAGCCGTAAACTTCCAACGTTTTCTCGAAGAAGGTGATTTAACCCAAAACCTAGCTTTAATGGATAAGGATGTATTGATTATACCATCACGCCCGATTGCCAATTGGAATAAGTTTATCGCTGATATATCACCTTCGATTACTTTGCTTTTACAACCAGTGAGTATTGCCCAGCAAATTCTAACGCTACGCTTATTAACAGGGCAGGTTCAATAATGGCAACTGCGCAACATAACGAGGGCTACGAGCTTAATTTATCCGAATACTGGCAAATTATTGTAAGAAGGCGTTGGATTATTATTTTCTGTGCTATATCTATGGGTTTTTTCAGTGGTTTCCTCACTTGGGCAAAACAACCCCCAGCCATTTATACATCCAACTCAGCTATCAAAATAGAGTCATCTGTAAATGTTGCCGACCTATTACTTCGTGGTGGTTCAAGGCAATCATTTAGCGACACAAAAACACAACTTGCTATGATTGAGTCTTATGCCGTGATGGAACGTGTGGCGCAACGCATGAACCTTATTCCTGCAGAGTTAAGTTCAGAAGAAATTCGGGCTAACCCTGATTATATGGATGAGGTGTTAAGCATCAAAGATAGCATATCTGTACGCCAAGACCCTGATTCAGGTATTATTACTATCTCAGCTACTTCAACACGCCCTCTATTTGCACGTGATTTAGCACAAGCTGTAGCCGATGAATTTAAGGAGTTTAACGTACAAGATAAAAACCGTCGAATTTTTGAAGCTAAAAAGTTTATTCAACAACAGTTAATCATTGTTCGTGAACGGCTAAAAAAAGCTGAAGAACAAATTCGTGATTATCGCAATAAACATAATTTATCCTTTTCTAGTGCTGACCCTGAGCTCATGGCACGCATCGTTTCTGATTTAGAACAAGAGTACCGTCAAGCCACAGCACATTTAGGCGACCTGAAATTTGCCATCAAACCACTCAAACAACGCATTAATAATGGTGATTGGGATTACCAGGCTGTCACAATTGCAGGTAGCGTAAGTAACTACTTTGACCAGCTCAACAAACGTTTGGTTGATATGGCACTCAAACGTACCGAGTTGATGACCAACTACACCGATGACCACCCACAAATTAGAGAATTGCGCGAACAGGCTCACGATATTTTGTCCAGTATGGTAGACGAGCTCATTAAACAAATTGAGCTCACACAGCGACGCATTTCTGATATTCAAAAAAGTATAGAAAAAACCAAACACCGTTTTCAAGGTGTACCTGAACAAGCCCTAGAGCTGCAACGTATGCAGCGGACTGTACGTATCAACGAAGACTTATTTGACTTGCTTGAGAAAAAATATCAAGAAGTATTGATTAAGGAAGCCGAAAAAGTACAAGCTGTGTCTTTGGTTCGCCCAGCTATGATTCCAGTGTTTCGTATCAACCCTGTTAACCCTATGCAGAGTGGTTTAGCAGGTATGATTCTTGGTTTGGTACTTGGTCTGATTGTATCCTTGATTCTTGAAGCCATGGATTCATCTGTAGGCACCATTGAAGAGGTGGAAAGCTTCTTGGATACATCTGTTGTTGGTTTTGTCCCCCAATTGGAACACGATGAGGCACTTGAATTATTTTCTGGGGTCAAAGAGCTCAAAACCAGCGGACACCATTTGGAAAGACAAATCCGTCTTATTAGCCATTTCTCACCACCATCAACCATTTCAGAAGCTTACCGTAGCTTACGAACCAACTTGCTCTTTTCCCAAACCGGTGGACACAAAGTTATCTTGGTTACAAGCTCTACAGTCAAAGAAGGTAAAAGTACGATTGCTGCTAACTTGGCAGTAGTCTTAGCCCAACAAGGTGGACGTATATTGCTGATTGATGCCGATATGCGTAAACCCATGCAACACCATACCTTTGGGCTGAAACGTGACCCAGGGTTAAGCGAATGTTTATTGGGGCAATACCACTGGCAAGATGCGGTCAAACGTTTTTCTGATGTAATGTTGGGTGATATGGGTATTGATCAAGCTTTATTAACACCAGGTCTTGACCAGTTAGAGATTCTCACATGTGGTATTGTGAATGCCAACCCACCTGATTTATTGGCAGCGCCGATGATGGATACCATCTTAAAAGAAGTGCGCGAAGAATATGATATGGTAATTATAGATATGCCACCACTATTGCATACCACTGATGCAACAATTTTGGCTTCAAAAGTGGACAGTGTATTGCTTGTATATCATATTGGTTCTGTTGTCCGTGGCGCACTTAAACGCGTGAAAACTAACATTGAATCTGTGGGCGGCAATGTACTTGGCATTATCCTCAATGGGGTTCGTGGTGAACTTTCACCTGATTATGCAACTTATAAAATGAATCATTATTATGCTTATTCTTATGGGAATGACGAACAAGTTAGGGGAAATATATTTGAGCAATGGATTGCAAAAATGAAACGGCGCTCTCTGCGTTTTTGGCAGACAGTGAAAACACGTTTCAGTAAGGAGTAATCATGCAAAAAGATTTTGATCACTTCGTAAAACATAAAAAACAACGTAATCGTTTTATTGCAATTTTTATTTTAACCATGTTGGCTGCTGGTATTGTTGTTTTGGTTCAGGAATGTAGCCAGAGCTTTAATGAGCCTTACAACAAAGACTATCAACCCATGGATAAAGCAAGACACCTTGATGCAGGTAAACAACCCTGAGTATTCGAAGCATTCGTGTCCCCATACCACCAAACATTCTACTCACGTTTGTTTTAACCACGCTATTACTTTATAGTGCTTATCTTTTAGCACCTGACCTTATTCAAGGTCCCTTGCTTCTTTTTGCTGGTTTAATGATTGTCATCATTACATTCACCAGCATTGAGTTAGCACTATACTTTCTTATTTTATCAACGCTACTTTCACCTGAGCTGACTTTTGGTGGCGCATCAGCCCAAGAACTTGCTGCTGGCGTGACCAACACCACCGAATCACGCGGTATTACATTGCGCTTGGATGATATTATGTTGACACTGATTTCATTCACATGGTTAGTACGTATGGCTGTTCACAATGAACTTGGTTTTTTACGTCACACACCCATCAATCAAGCCGCATTTTTATATTGGGTTGTCTGTGCCTTTTCTACCATGATTGCTTTTTTCTCGGACAAGGTTGGTTTGTATGGTATATTCTTTGTTATCAAGTATTTGGAATATTTTATTCTATTTTATATCGTGGTAAATCATGTACATGATGAAGCAATCATCAAACGCTTTCTTATGGTTATGATTTTCACATGTTTGATTGCATCACTGGTTGGTATCGCACAAATCCCATCAGGCATGCGTGTTTCCGCACCTTTTGAAGGTGCGGAAGGTGAACCCAACACCTTTGGTGGGTACTTAATGTTTATGTTTAGTATCATGCTGGGTATTCTTTTGCATACCACAGACAAAAAACAACGTTTCTTACTCTTTACTGCTATGGGTATTATTCTTATACCCTTTGCCTTTACAGAATCTCGAAGTTCTTACCTTTCCTTTATTGTAGCAATCATTTGCTTTCTTTTTTATTCCCAAAAGAAAAAGTTACTCTTTTTTATGTGTTTTACAGGCGTGGCACTTGCTCCCTTTGTTTTACCGCAAAATGTCATTAACCGTGTCATGTTTACATTTAACCAGGCCGAACAATCAGGACAGCTGCAAGTAGGTAACTTAAAAGTTGATACATCAACAACAGAGCGGTTACGAGCCTGGGAAGAAGTTATCAGCGTTGATTTCCCTAAGAATCCTATTTTAGGTGTGGGTGTGACAGGGGGTAAATTCCTTGATGCACAGTATCCACGTATTTTATTGGAGACAGGTATCGTTGGGCTTATACTCTTCATTTGGTTTTTGCGACGGGTTTGGGTCTTACTCAAAAAAAGTAGCCGCACACTTCAAGACCCTGTGATGCGTGGTGTTTCCTTAGGTGCCTTATGTGGTTTTGGCGGTTTATTGGTGCATGGTATCGGTGCTAACACCTTTATTATTGTGCGAATTATGGAACCATTTATGATTATTTTAGGTTTGGTTCTTGCTATGCAAATCTTAGAAAACGAAAAACAACAACATGAAGACCAAGAAGCTAATTACAGCAAATAACAACTTAGAAAATAAAGTAAATAAACAACCTTTCAATCCCTCAGTTCGTTTCTAACACCACATCTTTAATCACAAATTGCACGGCATCACCACCCCGATAATCATCGCTTTGCAACTGTCCCAAAACCGATACACATACACCTTCTTGCAAATCATCGGCTAAAGCACTCCCACCAAAAACAACAGCATTAGTAAAGTGTATACCATCAGTCAGCCGCACACGCATCACGCCCCCCTTAAGTTTTTTACTATCAACCACAGTTACATCATGAATCACCCATAAACATGCAGGGTTGGCTTGCCCAATGGGTTCAAAGCGTTGTAGCCGTGATGCCAAACCAATATGTAAAGCAGATAAATTTAAAGCACCATCAATCAACAAATGATTTTGAATCAAGCCATCGGTTTGTTGTTGGTTTACTGCCTTGGTAAAATCCAAAACAAAAGCATCCCAGCTTGCTGCTTTAACCGTGCCACCACCTGCCCCAGCATGACCACCAAAACCATGCAAATGTTGAGCACAGATGTGAAGTAACTGACCAATATGAAAACCTTTAGTACCACGCAATGATACACGAATATTCTGCTCACTATCGACAAAACCTACCGCTGCTGGTCGCCCATGTTGTCTAGCTAAACGCCCTGCAACCAAGCCCACCACGCCTGCGTGCCAACTTTCATCATAAACAGCAAGCTGTGCATTCTTTTCTTGGTGTTCACCTGTGTTAACTGGATTGATTACCTCAAGCTTAGCCAATGCTTGTTTATACGTTTCGACTTCAAGCTTTCGCCGTTCTTGATTGCATACATCCAAAGATGCTGCCAATGCAGCCGCCTCACTTGTATCTTGGCAACATAACAAGCGCATTGCCTCTTCCCCATGTCGCATACGCCCTGCCGCATTGACGCGAGGAGCCAAATAAAAACCAATACTTTCTGTGGAAATACGCTTGCGATTAACCTTTGCAATATCCAATAATGCAGACATACCTATAGAAGGAGATGTGCGTAATTGTTGTAAACCAAAATGCACCAACACACGATTTACACCCTGCAAAGGCATCACATCGGCTACAGTTGCCATAGCCACCCTATCTAACAACTGTTTTAAATCATAAGCAGGGCGTTTGTTTTTATTGGCAAGTAGCTTCCATGTTGCCATCAATAAAAAGAAGGCAACACCAGTGCCACACAACACACGCTCTGCAAAACCACAATCTTCACGGGCTGGGTTTAACAAAGCATAAGCATTGGGTAATATTTTATCAGGCAAATGATGGTCGGTAATGATTAAATCAAAACCTAACTCTGTCGCTTTGTCACATGCATCCAAACATGTGGTACCTGTATCCACACTCAATCCTAATGTTGCGCCCGCATCATAAGCCTGTTGAACAGGTTCAACACCAATACCATGCCCATCATCTGCACGATGTGGAATGGAAAAACACACTTCTGCACCCGCACTTCTTAAAGCTTCCACCAATACCGTTGTGCCACTTACCCCATCGCAATCAAAATCACCAAAAACATGTACTTTTTCATGGGTTTCTATGGCTTTTGCGAGTCTAGCTGCTGCTTTCTGCATATCTTGCATGAGAAATGGGTCTGGCAAATCAGATAATGCAGGCGTAAAAAAAGCATCTTGCTCAGATAGACCTCTAGCCTTGAGTAAACCTTGCCATGCACTTAACGGGTTATCCGCAACCAGTGGTTCATGTCGCCACTGTAGAGTGCGCCCTTTTCTGGTTCTTTTTCCTTGGCAATCAAAAGTCATAATTTGCCAACATCACAGCGCGCTTGGGTGCTTGATAACCTTCCACTGTTTTTTGTCTATCTTTCGGGGCTAAAAAATCAGGCAATGATTCAAAAGTCATCCATTCTGTTGACCGCTGTTCTTCTATACTGGTTGTATTTAAGTCCACACAACGAATTTTTTTAAACCCAGCACGTTGCAACCAGATGGTTAACATCGCTACCGACGGTATAAACCACACATTACGCATTTTGGCATATCGCCCACTGGGTACCAAACACGTGGTTTCATCACCATCGACCACCAAGGTTTCGAGCACCAGCTCACCACCTTTTTTCAACAAACTTCTTATTTTATACAAATGCTCCAAAGGTTCACGCCTATGGTACAAAATCCCCATGGAAAACACTGTATCAAAACACTGCATACCACTTGGTATTTCATCGATCCCTGTAGGCATTAAAAAGTTTGCTGCATCAGGTTGATAACGTTTAACACTAGCAAAATGGAAGGAGAATAAGGGAGTAGGGTCAACACCAAGCACCAACTTCGCACCTTCTCCCAACATGCGCCACATGTGGTAACCCGAACCACAACCAATATCCAGTACCATTTTATCTTGCAGCGGAGAAATATGTGGCAATACCCGTTGCCATTTCCAATCAGAACGCCATTCCGTATCAATATGCACACCCAAAATATCAAAAGGACCTTTGCGCCAAGGGTGTAGCTGCTTAAGAGCCTGCTCTACTTTTTCTTTATCAATATGCGCAACACTTTGTACACACACTTGATGCGAAATATCCACATCAGCTTGCACATCAGGCAATGCATTTAAGCCTTGAGACCAACGTGAAAAGTCACCATGTTTAAAAATTTTATGCCAACCTTGTTGATTTAACTTTAATAAGACATCGGTGTGAGGCTCAAAATCTAGAGACGATAAAACATGTGCTAAATGTTGATGTTCTTTGGCTTGATAAGTGGTTGTAAAATCCAATGTTTCCTCACATATGATAAAAAAGCCAAAGCGTAAACCTCCCATCAGCAAAAGAAAGAAAAAAGCAAGGCACATTGCATATAAACTGCATCACGATAGCTTACGCAACCATATCTTTTTATCATCACACGAGGTTCAACCATGCAACATTCTACGCTCACTGCCCTATCCCCACTGGATGGTCGTTATGCCAATAAAGTTGGTGAACTTCGCCCTATCTTTAGTGAGTTTGGTTTGATTAAAGCCCGTGTCTTGGTGGAAGTGCGTTGGTTGCAAATGTTGGCTGCACATAGTGATATTCAAGAAGTTGCATCATTATCGGCAGAAGCCAATGCTTTCTTAGATGCCATTGTTGATAATTTCTCAGAAGCAGATGCACAAGCCGTCAAAGATATTGAAAAGACCACCAATCATGATGTGAAAGCCGTCGAATATTTCCTTAAAGATCAAGTCAAAGACCAAGCAGAATTAAATGCTGTGTCCGAGTTTATTCACTTTGCATGTACATCCGAAGACATCAATAATTTGTCATACGGATTGATGCTTAAAGAAGCACGGGATACCGTATTGCTTCCTGCTTTAGACAATACGATTGCCAAAATGGAAAGTATGGCATCAGACATGGCAGCCATGCCTATGCTTGCCCGTACTCATGGTCAACCTGCATCGCCAACCACTATGGGCAAAGAATGGATGAATGTAGTCGCTAGGTTGGATAGACAACGTACACAAATTGCTGATGTAGTCATTTCAGGTAAAATCAATGGTGCAACAGGTAACTTCAATGCACATTTGATTGCATACCCAGAAGTGGATTGGTTGAACACATCCAAAGGATTTGTAGAATCTTTAGGCTTAGCTTGGAGCCCATACACCACGCAAATTGAACCGCATGACTATATTGCAGAGCTTAACCAAGCCACCTCTCGCTTTAATACCATTATCATTGATTTTAGCCGTGACATCTGGGGGTACATTTCCATTGGTTTTTTCAAACAAAAAGTGATTGCTGGCGAAGTTGGTTCATCTGCCATGCCACATAAAGTAAACCCTATTGATTTTGAAAATGCAGAAGGAAACCTAGGACTAGCTAATGCCATGTTACATCACTTGGCAGAAAAACTTCCCATTTCTCGTTGGCAACGTGATTTAACCGATTCCACTGTGTTGCGTAACCTTGGTGTTGGTTTTGGTTATACTATGCTTGCTCTTGCCTCACTCGACCGTGGTTTGAGTAAGTTGGAAGTCAACGAAGGTAAAATGCTTGAAGATTTGGATAACACTTGGGAAGTATTGGCAGAAGCCGTACAAACAGTGATGCGTCGCTATGCTTTGGAAAATCCTTATGAGCAACTTAAAGCACTAACCCGTGGCAAAGGCATCACTGCCGAACGTATTCGCACATTTATTGAAAACCTAGATATTCCTGAAGATGCCAAAGCTCGCTTGAAAGACATTACACCCGCTGATTATATTGGTAATGCAGCAAGCATGGGTAAACACAAACATTCAAATAGCTAAAAAACACAGCTTATAGCTACTTACCTTGATATTTCAAGGTGTTGGGCTACACTTGCTCAGTAACTACATGAAAGAATCGCAGCTAAGTGGTGCTTTGATTTCATTTTGAGGTGTTTAACATGCGTATTTCATATCTCTTTATGCCCTTGTTATCATTTATGTTTTTGATGCAATCGCCTGCTGTTCAAGCTGCTGTTGAAGAGCCTACTGATCAAGAAAGCGAAGCCATGCCCGATGCCATGTCTCACTTAATGGTTGCCCCCAATATTGATATTCAGAATATCCGTGACCCTTTCTTATCTTCATTTGAAAAAAACCGTATTGAAGAAGCCAAACGTTTTAAAAACCGTCGTCAGCTTCCCGAAAACAAAAGAAAACGTGAAGTTTTAGAGTTCTTCGACCTAAGCACACTTAAACTTGTCGCCACTTACAAAAAATCAGGTGGTGAATGGGTAGCTAGCGTTCAAGATTCTACAGGTAAAGCCTATACTGTTCGCCGTGGAAACTACATTGGTAAACGTGGTGGGCGTATTGAAAAGATTGATGGGCAAACCATTTATTTGGTTGAACAAACCATTAACCCTGCAGGTGAAATTGTAGATCGCCAAGTCACGCTAACCATGGCAGAGGTTAACGACAGCCGCTAAGATGAACAAAAAAGTAGTTGAACACCTTTTTTCAACACTACAATCCATTGAACCTGAGCCAAAAACTGAACTCAACTACAACACCCCTTTTGAACTTTTAATTGCTGTTCTTTTATCAGCACAAGCAACTGATGTGGGTGTCAATAAAGCCACAGCAAAGCTTTACCCCATCGCCAATACACCCCAAGCCTTTTTAGAACTAGGCGAAGAAGGCTTAAAAAAATATATTAACACCATAGGTTTGTATAACAACAAAGCCAAACATGCTATCCAAACTGCACGTTTGTTGGTTGATAAGTTTAATGGCGAAGTACCCCGCACCCGCAAAGCATTAGAATCATTACCTGGTGTTGGTCGTAAAACTGCCAATGTTGTATTAAATGTATTGTGGGGGGAACCCACCATGGCAGTGGATACCCATATTTTTCGTGTTTCCAACCGCACAGGTTTAGCCCCAGGCAAAAACCCTTTGGAAGTTGAAAAGAAGTTACTTCAAGTGATTCCTAAGAAATATATGAAACATGCACATCACTGGCTTATCTTGCATGGTCGCTACACTTGCACCGCTCGCAAACCCAAATGCCACGCTTGCCCCATCAATCAAGAGTGCCAGTGGGTTGAAAAAACAATTGCATGACTCAAAAGTTACCCTTCATTTTTCATAACTTACAAGACTCTCAAGTCTTTGCCTTGGCTCAAGCTGCGGGGCGAGCCAATTATGATGTGCAAGGTTTTATAGATAATATCAAAACCACACCTTGGGTAAAAAAAAGTACCTATATCAGCCAATATGCTGAAATGCCTAACCTTGGTAAGGTCAACAAGGGTGTATATGCCTTAAACATCAAGAAAGCCAATATGCAAGGGGTTTTTGTACCTTTGGTGGATGATATCGCTGAACTTATGGCTGAATATTCGCCTTTATTGCGTAAATATGGCATGCGCTTTTTAAGTGTACACGCCTCACAAATCGAACAAAGCAATACATATTACCTGCAACAGTGGCAAGGTAAGCTTGGTATTCCGCAAACCGCTTATTGTGATGGCACACAACTGATTGAAACTGCAAAAAACATTGGATTCCCCGTCATCATCAAATCCTTTCGCCATGGTTTTATCACATTTGATGATGCAAACACCATGCAAAACTGGCTCAACAATAACCCTGACTACCCCTTTCATCTTGTGCAACGTGTTCAACAATATATTCCAGGTGAAATCAACAGCATGGCATCAGTTCAGCTATTGTTTGATGAAAACAGTCGCCCTGTACGAGGTTTTACGGCACGTCGCATACGTGTAGCACAAACCATGTACGGTCCTTTTGGCGAAACCGTTGCTGCCAAAGCAGAGTGGATACCTGAGTTATATCATGCAGCAGTTGAACTGTTATCTGAACTCAACTGGCAAGGTTTTGCCGAAGTAGAATGCAAACTGGATACATCAGGGCAGTGGCAGCTCTTAGAAATTAACCCACGATTATCAGGCTGGGCATGTTTTGCAGAAGCTGATGGTGCTGGTTTCTTACAAGCTTATCACCACCTATGCACAGAAGACACAGCACTTGAGCCAGCCTGTTTGCAACGCTCGCAAACCACCTACTCACGTATGATTGCTTCCACCATGCATCAACCCGATTGGCATAATCTTTCATGGCAAACCATAAAAGCTATGTACAAACATCAAACCAACATCTGTTTTGGTGCATGGGATAAAAATGATAAAGCAGCCAATCACGCTTGGACAAAGCTCATGCTCAAACGTTTTCTAACAAAAAACTAAAAAACTTCTTTTTCTAGCAACTTCCACGCAGCAAACACATCAGGAAAGTGCAAACGATAAAAAATACAACCTTGATCAATACGTTGATTCAACAGTGGTAAATCTTTTGCCATACCCGCTTGCACATGCAGGTGTTGCGGCAGCTCTACCAAAGCTTCATGGCGTGGAATAGGTATAAGCTTAGGTTTATCCAAGTTAGCATCATATTGGTGCAATACTATCATTTTTAAAGGTAATGGCTGGCGTTGTACATGTGCAGGATGCCACAAATGACAGCGCACAGTTGTCCCTTCAGTATTAGGAAAATCAAAATAATCGGCTGCAATCAACCCTGTACGCTCTATTTCCTCTCTATCAAAAGCAGGGTGTTCTTTATATTCCCACTGCATGGGTCTAGGGAATGGATACACATGCCCATCATCAGCCAATAATGTAAATTCATCAGATAAATAGCTAGCGTGGGATAATAAACCCGCTGTGCAAATACTACTCTTACCAGCACCCGACACACCCGCAAACATTACTGCTTGTTGACCCATACCAAGGACTGCGGCATGTATGGATAAAATATTCTTTTCTTGGTATAAATATTGCACAAGTTGGCTATAAAAATGAATTTCTAAAGCAGCACTTACTTCTCTATCATCCGTGCTAGACCATAATGACACACTTGGTTCATCGCCAACCTTGCTCGTAAAATGATATACACCTTGTTGATGCGTCACTGAAAAACATAAATCTGCTTGCTGCTGTTCAACTTGTTCATAAAGCTTAAGAAACTTCCACATGTCTTGCTGACAAGCCTCTGTATCACCATCGACTTGTATCACAACATTTGCAATGCGGCATTGCACACACCAATGTTTCATGAATTATGTTTGAAAGAAACCAAAACCTGAAAGTTCTGCAAGTATATCCTGAACATCCCGAAGTGTATTTTTATAATCGACATCTAAGGTTTCCGATAAAAGCTTTGCCATTTCTTCCGCCGTTGTTTGACCATCACACATATCAAATACTGCGGATGCGGTAGGGTTTA
>JALUWH010000107.1 GCA_027019685.1 Ghiorsea sp.
TATTATGCGAGGTGGCGATAGAAAAGAAGAAGTGTTTGCACCATTGCAACCCGCCTTGATGAAATTACATCAAAAGTTGAAATCCAGCTTTGACCCCAAAGGTATTTTAAATACTGGGCGCATGTACAAGGATTTGTAAATGCAAACAAATATCCCGCAATCCATTTTAGATACACCCCAAGGTAAAGAGGCGAATGATATTTTGCGCTCTTGTGTGCATTGTGGTTTTTGCACGGCGACCTGCCCAACCTACCAAGAGCTGGGTGATGAGTTGGATGGCCCTAGAGGTCGGATTTATTTGATTAAAGATATGTTGGAAGGCGGTGATGTTAGCGAAAAAACACAGCTACATTTGGATAAATGTCTGACATGTAGGGCTTGTGAAACGACTTGCCCATCAGGTGTGGAATTTGCACACCTTGCAGAGATTGGCAAAGCCATGGTGGAAGCAAAAGTGCAACGTCCATTCAAACAAAGGTTGTTGCGAAGTGTGTTGCTTCATGTCTTGCCGAGTAGAACTTTATTTTCCACTTTTTTGGGTTTAGGTCGATTGTTTCGCCCCTTTTTGCCAGAAAAATTAAAGAAAAAGATACCAAAGTCGCAAAAAACTGCATATTTTCCTAAAAAAGAGCATTTGAGAAAGGTTTTGTTGATTGAAGGCTGTGTGCAACCTGCGATGTCGCCCGAAATTGATGTGGCAACAGCGCATGTTTTAGACAAACTGGGTATTCAAACCTTGCGACTTTTACAAGCACAATGCTGTGGTGCAGTAGAGAATCATTTGAATGCCAAAGATGCAGCACTCAAGCGGGTGCGCTTAAATATTGATTTATGGATGCCATATGTTGAATTGGGTGTGGAAGCGATTTTATCTACGGCAAGTGCATGTGCTTTAGAAATTAAAGAATATGCGCACTTGCTTAAAGATGACCCTGAATATGCAGAAAATGCAAAAATTATATCTGCCAAAGCCAAAGATATTGTGCAGGTATTGGCGGATGAAGATTTAAGCATGTTTAAACTGGCTGAACCCAAGCGTATTGCCTTTCATGCGCCATGTACATTGCAACATGGGCAACAATTAAAGGGTAGTGTGGAAAGTTTGTTGATGGGTTTGGGTTATGATTTGATGCCTGTGCAAGATGCACATTTATGTTGTGGTTCATCGGGCACATATTCAATATTGCAGCCTGAGTTATCTAAGGCTTTGCGAAATCATAAGGTGAAAAACTTAACAGCGCATAACCCCGAACTGATTGCCACAGCCAATATCGGTTGTTTGCATCATATGCAAGCAGGCTTGAAAACGCCAGTGTTGCACTGGACTACATTGCTTAAACAAGGAGGGGAGATGTGATGCAAACATTGATGATGATTTTATTGGTGTTGATTGCGATTCAACACTTGGGTTTTATGTATCTTGAGATGTTTTTATGGACAAAAGATAAGGGTAGAAAAGTCTTTGGTTTGTCGAAAGAAGATGCCAAAACCACCCAAGTGCTTGCTGGCAATCAGGGGTTATACAATGGATTTTTGTCGGCAGGTGTGGTTTGGGGTTTGTTGCACCCTGATGTTACGCTTGGGCATCAAATTTTATTGTTCTTTTTGTCTTGCATTGTGATTGCTGGCATATATGGCGGGTTCACAGCAAAACGCAGCATATTATTCATCCAAGGTTTGCCAGCTTTGATTGGTTTAATCCTTTTGCTTTTATAATAGCATTTATGTTTAAGTTTATTTCAAACAATATGGCAGTGCTCACCGTGTTATGCGCGATTGGAGCATACTTTTATCCACCTGCTTTTATCATATTTAAAGATTATTTCCTATGGCTGTTTGCCATCACTATGTTTGCCGTGGGACTAGTGCTGCCTTTGGATGAGGCCAAGCAAGCTTTGAGGCAACCTAAGCCGATTGCCATTGGTGTTATAAGCCAGTTTACTATTATGCCACTATTGGGTTTTGCTGCGGCATCAGTGTTGGTGGCATTAGACTATCCAGCAGCATTAGCTTTGGGTTTTATTATTGTCGGTTGTGCGCCAGGTGCGATGGCATCCAATGTTATGACTTACCTTGCAGGCGGGGCAGTGGCTTTTTCCATTGGTATGACCTTGATTGCAACTATGCTCTCGCCATTATTAACACCAATCTTAATGCAGTGGTTAGGGGGTGTGTGGTTGCCAATTCCATTTTGGCCCATGATGCAGACGATTTTTATGATTGTGGTATTACCGTTGTTTGTTGCCATGTTAATTAAACCCAAGCTGAAAACTTGGCATAAGCAAATTGAAGATGTTGCACCTGCACTTGCTTCCATCGCCATTATTATCATTTGTAGTTATGCTGTGGCGGCAAACCAAGAGAGGATTTCACAGTTGACTGCTTGGGTGGCTATATTGGTTATTATGGTAAATGCATTGGGTTATGTTTTTGGTTATATGGTGGCGACACTTTTTCATTTTCAAACCAGCTACAAAATAACTTTGGTGATTGAGATTGGTATGCAAAATGCAGGTTTAGGCGTGGCTTTGGCGCTAGCTCATTTTGAGCCGCAGACGGCGTTGCCTGCAGCTTTGTTTGCCGTGTGGTGTATCGTAACTACAGCGGCTTTAACGGCTGTGTTAAGGCGAAAGAAAATGGGTGTTGTTTTGCCTGTA
>JALUWH010000108.1 GCA_027019685.1 Ghiorsea sp.
ATATCCTGAACATCCCGAAGTGTATTTTTATAATCGACATCTAAGGTTTCCGATAAAAGCTTTGCCATTTCTTCCGCCGTTGTTTGACCATCACACATATCAAATACTGCGGATGCGGTAGGGTTTAAGGTAATGGTCGTACCATCATCTTCATGGATATAAACATAAGCACCCTGCTCCTCTAGCTCTTCACAAATGAGTTTATCAACACGTTTGGGCATATTGGGAACTGTAATTTCAAAGGCTTCATTCATCTTGTGCTCCAAGGGTGTACGCCACCATCTGACAGTCGCCACAGCTTAATTGATGTTGGCAGTTATTCCACCGTTCTATGCTCGGGTGCTTATTACCTAAACCCTTATCTTTGACAGCAAACATCTCTTGAAATGTCTGCTGACGAATATTACCCAACACATGTTCACGGTTAAAAATACATGGGCTTACATCACCATTGGCACACACTGCAAGTTTACCTCTACGCCCTATATGTTGAGGCGCAAAGCGGCTTTCAACCTTATCTGTTTGCACCACTTGGTGATGTCCAGATTTTTTGCTTGATTCAGGCATATGTGAATTTTGTGATGGTATCAAAGATATATCTTTGGTGCTTAAACTCGCACCCCGCCCTGTTTCATGCACAGGGTCAAAGCGAATATGTGATTTATCCAAATAAAATTCACGACTTACAAAATCCAACATGGCTTGCTCATGCCCTGCATTTTGTTGCATCACTGCCATGCCAATACGTATCTGAAATGCCATATCCTGCGCCCTATGCATGGCAGCTACTGTTTTTTTCCAGCTTCCCTTCACTTGTGTAATCCCATCATGCACAACTGCATCGGGTGAATACAATGAAAAGGCGAGTTTAGGCTGGTAAGGTAAAAGTTGCTCCAATAGTTTATCATTTAACAACAAACCATTGGTATAAATTTCTATACCCTCAAAACCCAGCTCATGCGCATAAGCGACAACTTCTACCAAGTTCCGATGAATCAGTGGGTCACCACCTGTCAATTGCACAAAAGGTGTGCCCAAACTTCTGGCTTGTTCAAGGATTTGTTTAATTTCATCCAATGATAAAAAATCAGAACATGCAGGAGATGATGATGCATAGCAGTGGATACATTGTTCATTACATTGGTCAGTGATTTCCAAAAATAAAAGACCAAGCTCGTCGCCCAACACCATCTGCTGAAAGTCTGTAGGCGTAAGGCTTGCTTGCGACAAGCCCGCAAGCCAATCATGTTTTTTTTCAAGTATTTGTAACACTGGTGACACACCACTGTCGGGAGTCTGTAGCAAAGTTACTAAAGCTTGCGCAAAATTACCATGGAGTAGCAACTGCTTTTGTTCATCAAAGGCATGAATCAGCCTAACAGTTTTGCTATCCGCATCTGAAATACAGCGAACAAACTTACCTTGTGCAAGGAAGATATAATGCGGAAGCACTATATAAAGTTAATTACACTTATTCGGACTGCCTTTAATGCAGTTGCACGTACACGCACCAGCCAAACTCGCAGGAATACCACCGCAGGTTTTACAAAACTTACCACATTTATTGTTAGCCACAATGTTTGCAATTGCTGCTGGTGTACAATTGGTACCACAAGATTTAATACATTGATCTCTTGCACATTTTACAGGGTCGAATTCTGTAGAGCCTGGTACACAAGGGCAACATGCATTGGTACCAGTAGAGATGACAATACTAACTGCGCCACCTGCAACCAAATTACAGACTTCCGTTTGCCCAATTGCACCCATCACCGTGCGCGGTGTTGCTACCATAGAGCCTAAAATTACTGGTGGTGCATAAACAACCGCTTTTAAAAGCTTTCGGCGAATATCATTGGTCACTTCTTTTTGTTCATTCATCACGTACTCCTACCCCCAACACAAAACATTAAGAACAACACTAAAGCCTCAATAAGCCATTGTCCAATACCTACATCACAAATGGGCATACTAATACTATCGGCTGGCTTTTATCAAACTTCAGCTTTAAGATATGCTCATGGCTAGCTTATCATTCAAACACTATAGAAAAAATATGTGCCTTGCGCTACAACATGATATCCCAGAAAGCGTTTTAAAAAACACTGATTTTTGGACCTATGCTCAAGCTGAAGCCATTTTCCCACTGTTATGGTCACAATTAAAACAAAATCAAAAAGATATTGTCCAGCCTTTACTTATTAACCCCATGAATGAGCGTGTTTTTATGGCTGACTATCTACGTATGAAAAATGCAACTGCACGCGTCTTACGTGCATTTAATGAAAACGAAATCCCTATTATTTGCATGCGTGGCCTTGCTGTCAGCGAAACCTTATACCCTCAGCCCTACCTGCGCCCACATACAGATATTGATATTTTGTTTGATAAAAAACATCTACTGATGGCAAAACAAATTATTGGTAATCAACTCCATTACCATCCCTTACCTGCATACCCTATGTTATTCAAACAAGGAGATATTCCGCTGGACTTACATATCGAAGCTATTGGCTCCGAACGCATCAAAGCTTGGGAACACATTACCCCCCTGCAAGCCAAAGACTTTTTTAAATATGCAGAAGATGGCAAACTCGCAGGTGAAAAAGCCTTGCTTGTTCATCCTCGTGTGATGCTACCTTACTTATGTTTCCATGCACTCAAACACTCATTTGAACGCTTGATTTGGCTTTATGATATCGCATTGCTAGCCAAGCAGGTGAACAAACAAGCATTATGGGATGATGTTGTAGAGGGCATATATGAGTACCGACTTGAACGCCCTTGTTATTATGCGCTGTCTTATGCCAAAGCGCATTTACAAGCACCTGTACCAGAGCATGTTTTGGCACATATCAAACCCAATATGGGCTTTGTTGAGTCTCGATTATTTAAACGTTTTATGCGACATGAAGTTATTCCATATCTTGCAGAGCGTTTGTTTTCTCGCATGCTGCCTAGCTTATCACACCGCATAGATTTTTGGCGTGAAACGATATATCCACGTGAAGAGGTTCGCGCCCAAATTGCAGGGGGTGGCTGCGTAAAATGTAATTTCATTCGCACGCGTATCAAACAAATATCCAAAGCACTATGGTCATTCACCAAAGAGATATTCCTTATTGCACGTGCTTAAAGTTTATGATTGCTTTTTAACGCCAACCACATAAAGATGTGCAACAGTAAAATATCGTACCCCGCTCACATAAGGAGAGAAAATGAACACAGTACCTCACATCGTAACAACTGTGACCATCATGTTTTCACTTTCTACCTTTGTCCCCACCAGTCAGGCTGAGGAGCCCAGTGCCCTTCCTGCGACATCATCTGCAGCTTTTGTACCCTCTGCAGAGCGAGGTAAAGGTATCTTTAAGTCACTTTGCGCCCCTTGCCACCTCATCACTTCCGACAAAAGTCGTATTGGTGCATCTGGTTTAAAGGGTGTACTTGAGCGTCATGATGAATCGTGGTTGAATGATTGGATAAGAAGCCCCGAAGCTTTTGCCAAAACCGACAAAACAGCTAAAGATCTTCTCGGCTCCAATAAGTTTGGCTTGGCTATGCCAACACTTCCCGCCATGTATGATGATAACAATCGTGCTGATCTAATTGCATACCTCAAAACACTTAAATAAACCTTTCTTTAAACACAAAAAGAGCATAAAAAAAGACACCTTTTTCAGGTGTCTTTTTTTTCTTGATACATAGTATTGTTATACTTAAAAAGTACCTGCAATAAAGTCTGCTTTTGCAGTTAATGCCAAACCTACAGGTGTTTCTTGCAGACTAAACTGTGGCGTAGGCATACCCAAGTTCATTTGACCATCTTCTATCTGTGCAAAAGCACGTGAAGAGCGATATACACCATAAGCAGCGCCTGCAATAATACCAACACCAACACCTTGTGTTAAATAGTTCCAATTATTGGTTGGATCCTTCGATAGCAACATCAAACCCAAACCAACCAAACCACCAACACCAGCACCATAAAGTGCATCATCCATTACATTGGCAACTTCATAATCACCAGCCGATGCTTTGGCAGGAACAAATGCAAGTGCTGCAGCTACCAACAATACTTTTAATGTTTTCATATTAAGACTCCAACTTTCTTTTATTCAATGGCGTGCAGCATAGCTTCGCACGCTTTTTTTGCATCATCAAAAATCATCATAGTTTTATCCATGTAAAACAAATCATTATCCAAACCAGCATAACCTACAGATAATGAACGTTTCACAACCAAAACATGCTCAGCTTTGGTGACTTCTAAAATTGGCATACCATAAATAGGGCTTGAAGAATCTGTCTTCGCTGCTGGGTTGACCACATCATTTGCGCCAATGACTAAAGCAACGTCAGTATCTGAAAATTCTGGATTGATTTCATCCATTTCTTCCACAATATCATAAGGCACATCGGCTTCTGCCAACAATACATTCATATGCCCTGGCATACGACCTGCTACAGGATGAATCGCAAAACGTACTTTTACACCTTTGGATTGCAGGACTTCAACCAGCTCTTTAAGTACATGTTGCGCTCTTGCCACGGCCAAACCATAGCCAGGTATAATCACAACGCTCCGTGCATTGGCCAATAAAAATGCAGCGTCTTCCGCCGCACCTGACTTCACAGGTCGTTCGCCCACTACTGCACCACCACTTATTGATGAACTTGTATCTGAACCAAAACCACCAAGCAATACATTAAATAATGAGCGGTTCATCGCTTTACACATAATATAAGAAAGAATTGCACCCGATGAACCCACCAAAGCACCCGCTACAATCAGCATATTATTACCTAAAGTAAAACCAATACCTGCCGCAGCCCAACCTGAATACGAGTTCAGCATAGACACAATCACTGGCATGTCTGCACCACCAATTGGAATAATCAGCAACACACCCAACACCAAAGCAACAGCCAACATCAACAAGAATGCTTCAGGTGATTCATTCATGCAAAACACAATACCTGCACCAATCATGATGATGCCTAGAATCAAGTTCAACATATGTTGCCCTGAAAAGGTTACAGGGTTGCCTGAGACAAAACCTTTGAGTTTACCAAAAGCAATCAAAGATGCAGTAAAAGTAATCGCACCAATAAATGTACCTAAAAACAATTCAATACGGCTAGCTGTATGCATCGCCCCCATACTATCTGCGATACCATAAGCAACAGGGTTTAAAAACGCAGATACGGCAATCAATACTGCAGCAAGACCAACCAAAGCATGCATAAAAGCAACCGTTTCAGGCATACTTGTCATCGGTACTTTTCGAGCAGCCGTGCCACCAATGATAGCACCAATACCAATAGCCACAGCAATCCAAGTGTAGTTTTCAATACCATCAAGCTGCAATGTCACAAACACTGCAATACCCATACCCAGCATACCAAACATATTGCCACGGCGAGATGATTCAGGAGAAGACAAACCTTTAAGTGCTAAAATCACTAAGACAGAAGCCACCAAGTAAGCCAATTCAGTCATATTTGCTGATAACATATTATCCCCTTACCCGCGCTTCTTAAACATGGCGAGCATACGTTGTGTCACCATAAAACCACCAAAAATATTCACCGATGCCAAACCCACAGCAATCAAACCAAGCACGGTCGCCAAGTTCATTTCAACAGGTCCTGAGGCAATAATTGCACCCACAATAACAATACTAGATAATGCGTTGGTAACGCTCATTAGTGGGGTATGCAAAGCAGGTGTTACATTCCACACCACATGGTAACCCACAAAAATTGCCAAAATAAATACCGTGAATGACATTACAATGGGGTCAGCCGTTGCACTTCCCGCTGCCGTGGCATCATTCATCATTGCAGCATGTGCTGCTAAATCACAGTTTCCAGAACTACACATCTATGCATCCCCTTTCAGTAAATCAGGTTTAAGAAATTCACCATCCATACACAACAAAGCACCTTGAATAATATCATCTTCACGATCGATATTTAATTCGCCCGACTCTTTATCCAACATCAAACCCATAAAGTTCAACATATTCTTAGCATACAATGTACTCGCATCCGTAGCTAAAGTTGCTGCAATATTACTTACACCCACAAAGGTAATGCCATCTTTGGTATAGACTTCATCTTTTTTAGATAATGGACAGTTCCCACCAGCTTCCACTGCCATATCCACAATCACTGCCCCTTGCTTCATCTTGGTGACAGTTTCTTCAGTGACTAGCACAGGAGCAGGTCGCCCTGGAATCAAAGCTGTAGTGATAATAATATCTGCCTTTGCTGCATGTTCCGCGATGAGTTCAGCTTGTTTTTGCTTATATTCATCTGACATTTCTTTGGCATAACCGCCTTCATCTTCTGCATCTTCATCTTGTGGCACTTCCACAAACTTTGCACCCAAACTTTCTACTTGTTCTTTGGCTGCCACACGAACATCAAAGGCTTCAACCATAGCACCCAAACGACGTGCTGTAGCAATCGCTTGCAACCCGGCCACACCTGCACCCATGATAAGCACCTTAGCTGATTGCACTGTGCCTGCTGCTGTCATCAACATAGGCATAAACTTTTGATAATGTTCTAAAGCTAAAAGCACTGCTTTATAACCTGCAATATTGGCTTGTGATGAAAGCACATCCATACTTTGCGCACGAGAAGTGCGCGGAATCATTTCCATGCAAAAAGATGTTAAACCTTGTTTATTATAATCGGCAAGTAAGGGGTTGGTGAATGGCGCATGCAATGATGCAACAACCGTGCCTTGCGCAAGCATTTTGCTTTCTTCTTGATTTAAAGGTTGAACTTTTAATACAATATTCGCACCTGATACTGTTGCCTTAAAATCATCAGCCAAGCTTGCGCCTGCTTCTTCGTAGGCAGTATCATTAAAATATGCAGCCGTGCCCGCGCCACGTTGCACGACAACATCACAACCCAAATTAATGTATTTTTTAACCGTTTCTGGTGTTGCTGCAACACGGGTTTCATTTGCAGCCGTTTCAGCAAGAATTGCTATGCGAGCCATTGTTTGTATCTCCCTTCAAAATCCAAGCTGCGAAACTTTAGATGATGTGTCTGATTTTACAAATATTAAAAGTAAATTACAGCATAATATACCCATAAAAAAAATATAAAGTGACATCCCTTAAAATCAGCTAATAATTTGACCATGTTTATTTCTAGCGGCGACACCTTGTTAACAGCCTTATTTACCATTGGTTTCTTCCAATATTTCTGGCTGTCTGTAGTTTTTGTACGCAAAGGTTTTGCCCCATCCACCATTCGATTGGCCATGCTTCCCTTATTGTCTATTTGGGTGCTTATGTGGCCTGCATACGACAACACTTACATGCCACTTTACACTTTGGCTCTATTTTTTATATCCATCACCTTTGCAAAAGTAAGTACCCGACCTTTTGCTCGCCATCTCAAACTTTGCTGGCATAGCTTACCACCAAAAACCCAACAGCCTGCCCCTTGGCTTATGCTTATCATCACGCTTGGCATTTGTGCCCAGCTTTTTGCTTTAGCTCCCGAGCTTGGTTTTGGACTGACATTAAGCTTTACGCTTGCTTGGCATGTCGCAAACATCATCGACAACTTAGGCAAAGGTTCCCGCCTTGGATTAATGAAAAACCCACAGCAAACACTGGCAGCACACCTTGTTTTTGTTTTAGCTACAAGTTTGATTTGTGCATGGGCATTACAACTATATCATGGTATCCCTTGGCATCAGTTTTTGATTACCACTTTTATTGTTGGTTTGTTGGGTTCCATTACTCGTGCCTTGGTTGCCACAGGCTGGAATATGCCACTTACTTTCTTAAGTATGGGTTTTGCACTGTGGCTACTATAACCCATCATACATAGGATAATAAACATGGACTCTCTTTTATTACAACGTTTTATCGATGATGCACTTGCCGAAGATATGGCGTTTACCGATTTAACTGCGCAAGCAACCATTGCTAAAGAACAACAAGGCAAAGCAACCATCATCGCCAAAGCTGATGGTGTATTATCAGGCTGTGATATTGCCCAGCAAGTATTTAACACCATGGATGCATCTATTTTACAAGCTTGGCAAAAAACAGACCAAGACAAAGTACAAGCTGGTGATGTCATTTGTCAGCTTGAAGGCAATATGCGTATGCTTTTATCAGCAGAGCGAACTGCTCTTAATTTTATGCAACATTTATCAGGCATTGCCTCAGCCACTGCATTATTTGTTGATGCTTTAAAAGACACTAACTGCGATATTGTCGATACTCGAAAAACAACACCAGGGCTTCGCGTGCTTGAGAAAAAAGCCGTGGTTGATGGTGGCGGTAGTAATCATCGCATGGACTTAGCTTCAGGTATGCTGATTAAAGAAAACCACATTGAAGCAGCAGGCTCTATTACCGATGCAGTTGCCGCCTGCCAAAAGCTTTCACCCAACACATGGATTGAAGTAGAGTGCGAAACCTTAGATGAAGTTGTAGAAGCGGTTCATGTTTGCCCTGATATTATTCTTTTGGATAACATGGATATTGCTACAGTAGAGAAGGCACGAAAACTTGTGCCGCCATCCATTATCTTAGAAGCATCGGGAAACATCACCCTAAGCAACGCACAAAACTATGCACAAACAGGCATCAACCGCATTGCTGTGGGTGCAATCACCCACTCTGCACCATCATTGGATTTATCCATGCGTGTTTCAAAACTCGTGTCATGAAAAATGTGTTAAAAAATGAATGATGAACGACACCCCGCCCCCCAGGGGATACTCTCTTGCTTCGCAATTCACCTGATCCGCTCCGCGTCCACCCCTCTAACCAGAGGGGAATCACAAGCACCTGCAACTCATCATTCCCCTTCAAGTCTGAAGGGGTGGCAGTCGAAGACTGGCGGGGTAGATGCTCACCACATCAACCAACACATTATCCCCAAAAAGTTTACCCCAAACTTACCTCGCAATGCCAGTCTAAAAAACAAAGCCAAAGCACTACGAAAAGCGGGCGTATTATCCGAAGTCTTGTTTTGGCAACAAGTTCACCGCAAGAAATTTTACAGCATAGATTTTGATAGGCAATGTATTATCGGCAACTATATTGTTGATTTCTATGTGCCTTCTTTAAGCCTTATCATTGAAATTGACGGTCAAAGTCATGAGCATAAAGGTGTTTATGATGAGCAAAGGCAGTCTTTTCTTACATCATTGGGCTTACATATTTATCGTATTCAAGATGCTGATGTGAAATCGGACTTATCCAATGTGACGCTTAGGTTTGAGGATTTTATTATACAATCTTATGCCGTTGAGCGACACCCCGTCCCCCAGGGGATACTCTCTTGCTTCGCAATTCACCTGATCCGCTCTGCGTCCACCCCTCTCACCAGAGGGGAATCACAAGCACCTGCTTCTAATAATTCCCCTTCAAGTCTGAAGGGGTGGCAGTCGAAGACTGGCGGGGTAGATGCCAAAAAGAACAAAACCGCCGCAGGAAGAACACATCACCATGAACTTTAATATCCAACACTTTGAATCCCTAGATTCCACCAACAAAGAGGTATTACGCCAAGCAGCGCAAGGTGCAAAAGAAGGTTTAACCATTGTCGCAGAGCAACAAACAGACGGCAAGGGGCGGTTAGGCAGAACTTGGGAGACGGTTGACCATGCACTGGCTATGAGCGTGTTATTACGCCCACAAATTGATGCGGCAACAGTATCACAACTATCCTTGGTATCAGCTGTGGCAGCCCATGAGGCTTTAGCCTTGTTTGTACCCCAAACACGCATCAAATGGCCCAATGACCTGCTTATTGATGGTAAAAAAGTATGCGGTATTTTAACGGAAATACAGCAAGGGCAATATGGGCTTGCTGTGGTTGTCGGCTTGGGTATTAATGTATCCGAGCCTAAGTCTGGCTGGGCAAAAGATATGCGTACACCACCCACCAGTCTTAATACATACAGCCCTCACAACATCCATAAAGATGATGTGTTGCAAGCTATACTCGAATCACTCAACACTTGGTACAACACCTTTATCCAACATGGGTTTACACCCATCCTTAAAGCTTGGGAAAAGGCGCATATCGCCAATGGGCAAATGGTGTCCGTACACAATGGTAAGACCTATATCCAAGGTATTGCACTGGGCTTGGCAAAAGACGGGGCACTTCGCTTGTTGGTCAATGGTGAAGAACAGCGTATCATTGCTGGCGATGTATCAATTATGGAATCAACAACATGAATCAAAATAACGAGAATCAACAACGCTTCCTTTGTATTGATGTGGGCAATACGCAAATGGTATTTGGTTTGTATCATGGTGAAGATTTGAAAGCACACTGGCGTTTATCCAGTAATCAGCAACTCACATCCGATGAGTTAAGCTGGCAATTATTTGGCATGTTTTCCCAATTTGGGCATGACCCTAAAGACTTAAATGGCATTATGGTGGCATCAGTTGTGCCGCATTTGGATGAAGTTTTACGTGAAGCATGTTTACAAACTTGCGCCCAGAAAGCGGTGTTTGTTGGTGAGCCTGATGTGAAAACAGGCATGGCGATTGACTATAAAAACCCCAAAGAGGTTGGCGCAGATCGCATTGTGAATGCAATCGCTGCTCGTGAAATCTATGGTTCTCCCGCTATTGTTTTAGACTGTGGCACTGCCACCACATTCGATGTCATTTCAGCCGCTGGGCATTATGTAGGCGGCTTGATTATTCCGGGCATTGAAGTTTCCCTTGAAGCCTTATCGCAACGCGCTGCCAAGTTACCTGAAGTTGCTATCACACCTATTGATACACTAATCGGGCGTGATACCATCAGCAGTATGCAAGCAGGTGTATATTGGTCAGCCGTGGATGGGTTAAATGGTATTATCAACCGTTTACTCGCTGAAAAAGGTTATGAAGAAGCTGCAATTATTGCCACGGGTGGTTTAGCCGCTCGCTTGCAACATGATATGCCCAAAGTGAAAGCATTAGAACCCCACCTCACCCTCAAAGGCATTCTTATGCTCGCCAAAAAACACTTCACATGAAAAACATTCTTGGTTTCATCATTGTTGCAGCCTTGGCTTGGCTGGCTTGGAGTGTGTGGTTTCCACCTGCCACCATCAGCGAACAAGCTGATGTAAAAGCTTGGTTGCCCGAGCGCCCTGATTTGGGTGTAAAAGAAGCCGAAAAATGGCGTGTATTTACACGTAGGATGGTATGGAAACAAGGTGTAGATGATTTTGAAAAACGTTTGAAAGAAAAAGGTATGAAAGCCTTGGTCTTGGAGCGTAAAGAGGAAGTTAAACTGCATGTATTTGACGACCCGCGCACCTTTAATACTTTTGCCGAAGCTGCTAAAGCTAAAAAAGGATGGACGATTGGTTCTGTGGATATTCTTAAACGCGATGATGGTAAGTTTTACCTTGGATTGGGGCGTTTTTATCTTGCGGCTTATGCGGAAAAGCGAGAAAAAGCACTCAACAAAACAGGCAAGGCATACAATTATGCACAGCATCGCAAAGTGATTCCGACTTACCGTTTTATTTTCCCCCCCTTGCCTGAAAAAGAAGCTGAAATTTTATGGAAAAGCATACAAGATATGGGGGCTGTTGACCCTGTTATGATGACCGAAAATGAATTTAACGCTATGTTTGTTGGTAATTTATAAAGCTTATGCAGCCCATTAGGTTTGTAGCCTCACCACATTTCAATGACAGACCTGAACATATGCCAATTGATTTGATTGTATTGCATGCCATCTCTTTGCCCGATGGTGAATTTGAAGCGCAACATATTTCAGACTTTTTTTTAGGGAAACTGGATACAAATGCTCATCCTAGCTTTCAAAACTTAGCGGACGTTCGTGTGTCGGCGCACTTTGTGGTCGACAGGCAAGGTAACATTACCCAGTTTGTACCCATCAAGCAACGTGCTTGGCACGCAGGTGAATCAGAATGGCAAGACAAGAGTAACTGCAATGACTTCAGCATAGGAATTGAAATCATTGGTGATGAACGTCAACCCTTTACTCGAAAACAATACACCGAAACCGCGCGCCTATGCCGCACATTGATGCAGACGCACCGTATCGACAAGACACGTATTGTAGGACATCAAGATATTGCCCCCACCCGAAAATGGGATCCCGGCAAACAGTGGGATTGGGGGCATTTTAATCGCTCTCTAGCACATATTCGTCATTTATATCCAAGTATAACGTAAACTCTGTTACGCTAAAACACCTGCATAAGTACTGTTTATGATGCGCTTGCAGGCTGCTTGCGACGCTGCCCTTGTGTTCTACGATGATTACTCTGTGACCTACGGTTACTATTTTGAGGTCTACGATTTTGCCCAGCATTCCGTCCGCCGCGTTGCGGTTTTTCTTTAGGTAAATCAGACAATTTTTCAGTCGCTTCAAAACCTTCAATCGTCACTTTTGGAATCTCTTTTTTAATCAAGCGTTCAATGCCGCGCAAAAGTTTCTCTTCATCAATGCTCACCAATGACATCGCTTCACCTGTATTGCCAGCCCTGCCTGTGCGTCCAATACGATGCACATAATCTTCTGCCACATTGGGTAATTCATAGTTCACCACATGAGGCAATTGATCAATATCCAAGCCACGCGCTGCAATGTCCGTGGCTACCAGCACACGAATCGTACCATCTTTAAAACCTGCAAGTGCCTTGGTGCGTGCTGTCTGGCTTTTATTGCCATGAATAGCTGCTGCATTGATACCATCAGTTTCCAATTGTTTGGTTAAGCGATTTGCGCCATGTTTGGTTTTGGTAAACACCAAGACTTGCTGCCAATTACCCTCAGAAATCAACTTGGATAAAACAGCACGTTTTTGTGATTTATTCACAGGATAAACCACTTGCGTGACTTGGTGCGACGTTTCATTGCGTGCCACTTCAATATATGTTGGATTATACAAGAAACCGCTTGCTAGCTTCTTGATTTCATTGGAAAAAGTCGCCGAGAAAAGCAGGTTTTGACGCTTCTTTGGCAATAATTTAAGAACTTTACGAATATCATGGATAAAACCCATATCCAACATTCTATCTGCCTCATCCAATACAAAAAATTCAATCTTAGATAAGTCTGCTTTACCTTGGTTCACCAAATCCAATAAACGACCTGGTGTTGCCACAAGAATATCCACGCCACGTCTTAATTTAGCAATTTGCGGGTTAATGCCCACGCCACCAAACACCACAGTAGAACGAATCGGCAAATGTTTACCGTAGGTTTCAACGCTTTCACCAATTTGAGCTGCCAATTCACGTGTAGGTGTTAAGACCAAAGCACGAATATGTTTTGTTTTGCCTGCTTTGGGTTGCAATAAATGCAGCATAGGCAAGGTAAAACCTGCTGTTTTACCTGTACCTGTTTGTGCGCCAGCTAGTACATCATCACCATTTAAAACAGCAGGAATAGCATTCGCTTGCACAGGTGTTGGAGTGGTGTATCCTGAATCAGATACAGCTTGAAGAAGCTCTTTAGAGAGCCCAAGTTCTTGAAATGTCATGTTATATTGTGATTGTAAACGGGCTACAAGTCACTGACTAGCGGTTTACAATATGTTCCGTTTTATTTTCCAAAAGACGTTAAGTTTCAGTGATAACCCAACAGTACAAAAGCAGACTTTTATGTAAGCCCTACTTTTTAAGGATGCTGTACTATGAAGACTTAACCCACAAAGCACAACCAAAGAAACATGAGACATATTTAATGTTTAGAAAACAATATCCAACATCTTGAAAGCAAGCACTAATAAAACCACTGCAAACACTTTTCCCAAAACTTTCACAGGTAAACTGTGGGAAAGCTTCACACCCAAAGGTACAGTGAGAACGCTGATACTCGCAATCAATAACACAGCTGGCATATACACATAACCCAATGCATATTCAGGCAAACCTTGCTCACCACTACCACTTATTGCATAACCAATGCCGCCCGCCAAAGCTATGGGCACACCAAGCGCTGCAGACGTAGCAATAGCATGTTGCATCTTCACATTGCACCATGTTAAGAAAGGTACACTCATCGTACCCCCACCAATCGCAACCAAGGCTGAAATGCTCCCAATGCCAAATCCTGTTAAAGCAAGCCCAAGGCTGCTTGGTAATGTTCGACTCGGTTTGGGTTTGATATTCAGAAACATCTGTGCAGCCACATAAGTCATAAACACACTAAAAAATACTGCCAGAAACGTTCGCGGCATATAAGAAGCAGCAAAAGATAAGCTAAACGTACCTAACAACAAACCCGTAGTCATACTTTTCCAAACATCCCAACGCACAACACCACGTTGATGATGGTGATAAGCAGAAGAAATCGCTGTAAATACAATAGCTGCCATTGAAGTGCCTAAAGCCAAGTGTACAACTTGCGAGCTATCGAAACCTTGGTAAGAAAAAATTATTATCAACACGGGCACCATAATCCCGCCACCACCAATACCCAATAATCCCGCAAGAAATCCAACAACCAATCCCAGTCCGAGGTAGGGAAGCATCCA